>JAYEHB010000479.1:0-4894 GCA_034659375.1 Thermodesulfobacteriota bacterium | reverse complement strand
ATTGCAGGAACAACGGAGGGGTCAGGCTTAACAATTAATTGAAAATTGAAAATTGAAAATTGATAATTGATAATTGATAATTGATAATTCATAATTCATAATTGGATTCTGGCTTGTCCAGGTTAAATGATGATTCGGGGCAGGCTGCTGATTGCCCCGAATTGTTTGAGGAGTAAATGAAAAAATACTGTTTTTCCATTGCTGCTGTTTTTTTGCTTCTGATTTTTATTGCAGTTATTCACAACAGCCCTGGCATTGACAATGATAAGGGAAATGTGTTTGAACTGCCCGGGGTCGTTCTTGACGTTGACAACACCCAGGTGCTTCAGACTGGTTTGTCAAACATCGGGGTGCAGATGACCAGGGTGATGCTCACCGCAGGAGAGTTCAAGGGGCAGGTCGTCACGGCTGACAACCACATGATGGGGCAGCTTGATCTGGATGAGATCTATCGGTCTGGAGACACTATCCTGGTGGCAGTCCAGATTATCGATCATGAAATTACCAATGCCAAGGCCATCAACAAGTTGCGCCAGAATTGGGAGCTTGTTCTCTTCGGGCTGTTTGCCGTTCTTCTGGTACTCTATGCAAAAAACATCGGCATCAAGGCTTTGATTTCCTTTGTGATGTCGTTTTTGATTCTCTGGTATGTCTATTTTCCAACTCTTCTTGCCGGAAAACAGCCCCTGGTAGTGAGCCTTTTTGTCATAACCCTGCTTGCCATGGTCATTATTTTTTCCGTGGCAGGGTTTTCGAAAAAAGGGGTCGCAGCTTTTCTGGGAACCATGTCAGGTCTTGTGGTCACCCTGGGACTCACCCTTTTTTTCGGGGCACAGCTTAAATTAGGAGGGATGACCACCCCGTTTTCAACCACCCTGATCATGAATGGCCACTACGATCTCAACATGCAGCAAATTTTCTATGCGGCCGTGCTGCTGGGGGCTTCCGGGGCAGCCATGGACATTGCCATGGATGTGAGTGCCTCCATGAACGAGATCAAGGTCAAGCGACCGGATATCTCCCCCAGGGAGCTTATTCAGTCCGGTTTCAACATCGGGCGGGTGGTTATCGGCACCATGGCGACAACCCTGCTGCTGGCCTATTCCGGCGGTTACATGACTATGCTCATGGTGTTTGTCTCCCAACAGACAAGCGTTGTAAGGATTGTCAACATGAAGATCCTGGGGGCCGAGATTTTCAGGGTACTCATCGGCAGCATCGGCCTGTTGATTGTGGCGCCGGTCACGGCCGTGGTTGCAGGCCTGCTCTTTAGTGTTTCTGCAAACTCTGTCCGCTCTTTTCCAAAACAGATGATTTTTTGGAAACAGTCCAAAGTTAAAAAAAGCAGGTGACACAATTGCTGGGATTGACACCAGAGGGCGTTTTGCTGACAGCTTCCAATTCCCTTAGAACTGCTGGATATTGTTTTCGACAGGGCATTGGAAGGAACAGTTTTTATGTAAAACAAAAATAGTTGTGCAGCATTTCATTCCAACTGTGATATTCTGCCTGTCTCCATCAATTGGGCAATTTCATTGGATGGTAAAAAGATATCTCTTGATTACTTTTGCCTGTTATGGCATGAATGTTTTTATATGAAAGTCCGTCCAACGTACTGCAATGGCATGACTTTTATATTTTGGTTTCTGCCCTTTAGGGTATTGTGGCCGATGCAATGACCATGCTCCGGCCATTCCGGTTTATATGAAAGTCCGTCTAAACGACTATAATCATTGACTTTCATTTTTTGGTTTCTGCCCTTTAGGGTATTGTGACCGATGAGAATAACCACGCTCCGGCCGTGCCGGTTATATGAAAGTCCTGTCAAACCAGGAGTGTAACTTTTATCATTTGTTGTGTGCAGACTTAAACCACCAGGTCTGCCCGTGGCAACTATAAGGGAGATATAATTGTCATATATTGATATTCATGGAATTGTAATAATTGTAGGTGATTATGGAAGCGGTAAAACAGAAATTGCTGTGAATCTTGCTTTTAACAGAAAAAAGGCAGGGTTGGACGTTAGTATTGCAGATATTGATCTTGTTAACCCTTATTTTAGAACCAGGGAGGTAAGAGTACCTCTTACCAGGGCGGGCATTAATGTGATTTTGCCCCATGAAAAGTATATGACTGCTGATCTGCCCATTTTAGCCCCCCAGGTTGCAGGTCAAATTAATAAATATAGGTTAAACGAGTCCTGTGAGTTGACAATTCTTGATGCAGGCGGGGATGATACTGGTGTTACAGTGCTTGCCGCATTAAGCGATCATTTTTCTGGAAAAAAAATTTCCATGCTTCAGGTTATAAATCCGTTTAGACCATTTACAGAGAACGTAAAAGGGTGTATGAAAATCAGGGAAGATATAGAAAATTCTTCCAGATTAAAAGTGACCGGTCTTGTGGGCAATGCAAATCTCATTGATGAAACAACACTGGATAATATTTATAAAGGGTATGAAATGTTACAGGAGCTGTCTTGTGAATCAGGTCTTTTAATTAAGTTTATAACAGCTAAGGCTGAACTTTTTTCTGAACTTGATTTAACAAGATTTGACTGTCCTGTCTTGCCCATTCAAAGAAAACTTGTGCCACCATGGAAGAGGAGTTAATTTTATGGCATATGAACATGTTATTGATGATGAAAGATGTAAAGGTTGCGGGTTGTGCATAGACGTATGCCCTAAAAAGGTGCTGGAAATATCTGATAAAGTCAGTCCAAAGGGGTATTTTCCGGCATTTCAGGCACGTCCTGAAGATTGTATTCACTGCACCCTCTGCTGTATCATGTGTCCTGATGTGGCCATCACCATTACAGGAACTGAGGAAAAAACAGAAAAAGAAAAATCCAAACAAGAAAAAATGGAGGAGACGTGATGGCCAAAGTTTTAATGAAGGGGAATGAAGCCATTGGAGAGGCAGCAATCAGGGCAGGATGTCTTAACTATTTTGCCTATCCAATTACTCCCCAGTCTGAAGTTGCTGAATACCTGGCAAAGCGCATGCCAGAGGTGAATGGAGTCTTTGTTCAGGGAGAGAGTGAAGTTGCTGTGGGGTATATGATATTTGGTGCTGCAGCATGTGGTGAAAGGGTTATGACAACATCCTCCAGCCCTGGTGTGAGTCTTATGAGTGAGGCTATCAGTTATATTGCCGGTGCCAGGTGTCCTGCGGTTTTTGTGAATATAATGAGGGGCGGACCCGGACTTGGCGGTATTCTTCCATCCCAGGGTGATTATTTTCAGGCAACAAAGGGTGGAGGCCATGGCGATTACAGAATGCTTGTCATGGCGCCTGATGGAGTGCAGGAGGCTGTTGAAATGGTAATGACGGCCTTTTCCCTGGCTGAAAAGTACAGAGGACCTGTTATGATTCTTGGTGACGGTCTCATCGGCCAGATGATGGAACCTGTGGAGTTTCCTGAGAATTTAAGTGACAAACCAACCAATAAGGATGAGTGGGCCACAAACGGCATGGATACACGGGGAAGCAAAGAGAAAAATATAGTGAAATCTCTTTTTCTTGATTCAAAAGAGCTTAATGATCATAATCTTCTTCTTAAATCCCAGTATGAAAGGATGAAACAGGAGGAGATCAGGTTTGAGAACTATAACACTGATGTTGATTATAAACTCCTTATTGTAAGTTACGGCACCATGAGCCGTGTATGCAAAACTGCCATTGACAAAGTAAAGGCAGACGGTCTTGAGATTGGTATGGTCAGACCTAAAACGCTTTTTCCATTTCCTGAAAAGGCAATCCACGATGCTGCTGTTAAAGAGAGCTGTGAGCGTGTTGTAAGTATTGAGATGAGTATGGGGCAGATGGTTGAGGATGTTGAACGAAGTGTAAAGGGCAGGCGGGAAGTTGGATGGTATGGTCAGTGTGGAGGCGATATTCCATCACCTGACGAGATTATAGCCCATATCAAGTCATTACTGAAATCATAAAAAATCTTCCAGGGAGTATTTTTATAATGGGAAAAACATTTTCAAAACCGGAAGCACTTTCCGATGCCCATACACATTATTGTCCGGGGTGCACCCATGGTATTATTCATCGTCTGGTGGCAGAGGTGATAGATGAATTGGGAATCAGGGGCCGAACCGTTGGGATAGCACCTGTGGGATGTGCAGTTCTGGCATACAATTATTTTACATGTGACTTTCAGGAGGCAGCCCATGGCCGTGCTCCTGCCATGGCCACAGGAATCAAAAGAGTCAGGCCTGATCTTATTGCATTTACCTACCAGGGTGATGGTGACCTTGCAAGTATAGGCATGGGAGAGATTGTCCATGCTGCCAACCGTGGTGAGAAATTTACAACAATATTTGTTAATAATGCTATTTATGGAATGACAGGCGGACAGATGGCACCGACAACCATGCCTGGGCAGAAGGCATCCACTGCACCTTTTGGCAGAGATGTTGAACAGACCGGTATGCCCATGAGAATGTGTGAATTGCTTTCAAGTCTTGCAACTCCGGGTTATATTACAAGGCAGACAGTTTTAAAACCCAAATATATAAACAAGGCAAAAAAAGCCATTAAAAAGGCATTTGAGTATCAGATTGAAAAGAGATGCTATTCTTTTGTTGAGGTGGTAAGCACCTGTCCAACCAACTGGGGCATGACTCCCCAGCAATCATTGAAATGGGCTGAAGATACCCTTCTTCCGTATTATCCCCTTGGTGAATTTAAAACACCGGAAGAGTAAGGGTTTACTCAAAAATTAATTACCAAAAAATTAATTACCAATTGATGCAGGTACAGGGGAAACAGACCAGAGATTTTTTGTGTTAAAAAATATAGTTGTTTTGGAGGAGTATATGCAAAAAGAAGTTATGTTTGCAGGTTTTGGTGGTCAGGGAATTTTGCTCAGTGCAAAGCTTTT
>JAYEHB010000478.1:0-4895 GCA_034659375.1 Thermodesulfobacteriota bacterium | reverse complement strand
TCTGCTGCAAGGTTCACAACTCGTATGCGATAGGAACCCGGCCACCAGCAGATGGGCCTGTTACCTGCCCTTTTTTTGCCGTCCCATTCATAGATATAGTCATGGATAATTTTGTTGTTATGCATTTATTTTTACCCCTGAACTGAACGGCAGGCAATGGCAAAATCTTCCGGATAATGGCCGTTTATCCATCTTAACTGGGCTTCGCTGAATGCTCCTGGAGAGTATGGGATTTTTGGCAGAAAAGAGTACAAAAGCTGGTGATCACTATTTGTGGAATCAAATCTTTTGGAAAACTCAATGGATGTTACCATCTCTGCTCCCATGGCCTCTAATGTCTGAAGAGCCATTAGAATTGCCCTGTCAAGAGATTTTCGCATTTTGTCATCTGCTTCCAGAATATTACCGCATTTTTTTATGGGCATCAACTGAAGTTCCCATTGTGATGTCTGGGCTTTTGGAACAAATAGAAGTATGTTCTCATCCTCAAAAATCACAAGATCAGATGGCCCCATGCTGTTTTTGTCAACTCTTTGGTTTGATCTGATTGCCTTGAGATAATTTTCAAAAAAGCTTTTTCCTGTATCTTTCCTGTATTCCTCAATAAATTCTGCAATCATGTCTCCACATCCATAGGATGGCATGACCCTGGAAGATGAGAGTGACACCTCCCCTGGTATCATGGCATACTGCTGGTGTATCTGCTGGTGTGAGGCATGCAGTCTGTAGCCGGACTGGGCATAACCAAAACCAAAATTCCAGCCCCAGAGAGAAGCGTTAAACTCAAGTTTTTTTCTATTTTCACTTTTAAGTTCTTTCCTGATTTCCCGCCGGAGAACCTCTAATTGTTCCTTGGAGAGTTGTTTCCGGAAAACAGGGATCTCAATTTTCAGCTGTTCTGCAAGCCCTGCATAAATCCTCTGGTAGAACAGATGGCGCATGCCCCTCATATCGTTAAACGAGAGATCTTTGATTCTGTATCTTACAGTATCATCTGCTGTGTTGGCTGCAAAATGTCCCCAGGGAATGTAACTGTTTCGTCTCAGATATTCAAAAATATGGCTGTGCTCCCTGTTTTTTTCATCTGTCTGCCATTCTCCGGTTATTTCGCTTGCTCCCTGTATTCCGGGTTTTAAAACCATGGCAACCTTGTATTCATCGGGAAGATGTCTGTTGTTTACCAGAATTTCAAACAGAGTATGGTTCTTGATATCAGGTAGATTATTACCGTTTTTACCCTTTTTAAAAAGAAGCCCTGATGGTCCCTTCTCTTTTTGATCTGAAGGTTCTTTTTTTTTCTCCTCAAAGGAGAAGGAGCAGCTTATCTTTGCAAGCCTGACAAGTTCTTCCGGGTCAGTGGAGGTGCTGGCAAGTGCTATAAGTAAAGGCTCCGGCATTATTTCAAGCAAATCATCCCCGTTTTCTTCTTTTATGCCCTTTTTTTTAAGCCATTTTTTTATGGTATTGGAAAAGGAGAGACAAGGCTTTTGCGGCAGCGATATATTTTCAGGATGTTCTGCATTTTTGTCAGCCCATCTGGAATTTATATATGTGGTTCCCCTGAACGGGAATGGATTTGGTATCTCATAAATAATATCAGCTCCAGGCTCTGTAATATTGTTTTCAGGGAAATTAATTTCATTGTTTATATCTGTTCCATCGGGCAGTGTTCCAAGTGATGCCATGGAATCATTTTTTCGGAAATTTTTTACCTTGAAATACGGCCTGTGTTCCCCAACCAGAAATTTTCCTTTAGATGAAACAGTTGTTCTTAGTGACATTATAACTCCGGGGCAATAGAAGGAACAAGGCATAAAATTATCAAAGGTTCATCATTGTTGTTTCTTATCTGATGCTTTTCATTGCCTGGGATAAAAAGAGCAGAACCCTTAGCGACTGGTTTCCATTCATTGTTGCAGAGAACCTCTCCATTACCTGAATGAACAAATATTTCATGTTCCCATTCATGGGTATGGCAGGGGGTGTGACCGTTTTTTGAGATCTCAAAGAGTCTCATGCAGAAATTGTCAGCCCCGTCATCCTTTCCAATGAGTACCCGTCCTGTTATCTTTTTTGCCGCATCATTATCAAATTTTACAGCATCAATCTCTCTGTATTTTACAAATTTCATTTTTAAATCTCCCATATTGTTTGCATAAATATTGTTTGCATAAATATTGTTTGGTTGTTATCTTTGAGGAAATTTTCGGAAATGTCAAGAGATGGAGTAACTCTAATTTTTATCTGTCATGGTCGTTGGACCAAAAAAAAGGGAGTCTTTATGAAATCATTAAAATTGCCTCTGGTTATATTGCTGGTATTTATCTCTGCAACAATCTCATGTCAGATAGCAGCTCCCGGCAGGAACAATTCAGATTATTATGCCGGCAGAAAAGCAGGGGATGCCTGTGCTAAACAAGATGCCATGGATATTGTCTGTTTCCGTCTTTTACCCTGGGAAAGAATATATCCAACGGGTAAACTTCGGGAGTCTATAGCTGTTCTGGAGAATGAAAAATCTGAAAGTTTTATACGTGGTTTCTATTGGGGGTATAAAACCTCTTATCGTGAGTATGTGGATACATATTGTGGAGATTAGGGAACTGGAAGAAAATAATCTACTTTAACCAGTGCAATTTGTTATTTAAAAGAGGTTCTAAATGATTGAAATATCAATACCAGGATTTGGAGATGTCAATATAGAGCATATTGTCATGGATTACAACGGGACCATGGCATGTGATGGAATAGTTTTTAATAATGTAAAAAAGCTTGTTGAAATTCTTTCAAAAGAGGTTAAAATTCACGTTATTACTGCTGATACTTTTGGCAGGGCAGGGGAAGAGCTTAAAGCTTTTCCCCTTACCCTTTCTATTTTGCCTGAAGAGAACCAGGATCAGGCTAAGCTTTTGTATGTTGAAAAACTTGGTTTTCAGTCATGTGTCTGCATTGGCAACGGCAGAAACGACGCTTTAATGCTTAAAAATGCGAAAATAGGCATTGTGCTTCTCCAGGAAGAGGGAGCATCTGTAAAGAGTGTCTCCTCTGCCGATATTCTCTGCAGGGATATAGAGTCAGCCCTTAAGCTTTTCATAAAGCAGGGAAGAGTCATTGCAACCTTAAGATCTTGATTCTGTATCATACACTGCTATAGTCCCGGTCAAATGACCTGATACCAAAATTAAACCTTAAATCCTTGCAGAACAAGGGTTTGAAGGTCAAAAAGAGTATCAAGTCATGTGACCCTCACTATAGTTGCCTGTTTGAATCATGTTATGGTAAAGCTCGCAACCATTTTTGAAAGCTTTGCGGCAAGAGTTGAGAGATCCTCTGAATTTGCTTTTATCTGACTGCTGTTTGAAGATACACCATTTATGACATCGTTTAAGCTATTAATATCCTTTGCTATCTCTGATGCTGCCGTTGAAGAGTTTGCTGCATTTGCCGATACTTCCTGAACAGCCTCGGCACCCTGGGCTACATTTATATTAATCTCTTCTATTGTGCTTTCCTGTTCTTCAATTGCAGTTGCTATGGTTTTAATAATATCACTTACCTGATTTATTACATTAGAAATATCAGAAATATCTTCAACTGTGAATTTTGTTGAATTCTGTATTCCGTCAATGTTTTGTTTGATTTGCTCAGTCGCTTCAGTTGTCTGGTTTGCAAGGTTTTTGATCTCGCTTGCAACCACTGCAAATCCCTTGCCTGCCTCACCAGCCCTTGCTGCTTCAATGGTGGCATTAAGGGCAAGAAGATTAGTCTGTTCTGAAATTTCTGTTATTGACTGGGAAACATGTTCGATTTTTTTTGCAGCATTGCCTAAGTCCTCCACCCTGGACGAAGCAGTATTAACAACTTTTACAGCATCTGCTGAAATTTCATTTGCTCTCTTTGTGTTCTGGGAAATCTGCTTGCTGGTACTGCTTATTCTGGATGTTGAATGGGCAATCTCCTGGGTGTTTGAGCTAAGCTCTTCCATGGCAGCTGCAACTGCGTTCATATCCTCACTCATGTTTACTGCATTTTCAGAAACAGCCTGGGTTTTTAAAGCTGATTCTTTTGATTCCTTTGAAAGTTGCTGGGCAATTGCATGCATGTTCGTTGAAGAGTTCTCAAGATCAGCAGCATTTGTGCTTATCCCTTTAACCTCTTTCTGGAGAAAATTCATGAATGTATTGAGATTCTGACCCAGAAATTCTATCTCATCAAGTTTTGATCCTTCCCTGGTTTTAAATCTTCTGGTCAGATCCCCTGAACTCATTTGTTTGGCAGCTGCTGCAGAATGCATAAGTTTTGCTACAATAGTGCGTATGGTACTAATACTTAACCCCATGAGGATGATTCCAGCAATAATACCAATGGTCTGGAGCAGGATGAGCAGAGAGACTTTTTCTTCAGATTGTTTCTGCATCATGCCGACAGCTCTGTTCATTTCGGTTAAGAGATTAAGATTGTTTGATTTAATAAATTTCAGACTTTCACCAGTTTTGTCATTATTGTTAATGATATTATCCAGTTTTTCTGAAAATTTTACCCAGATGTTTTTAACAATTTTTAATTGCGATGCAACGGGTTCATCGGCTTCAGGGCATTCACCATGCTCTCCATTAAGATCGAAGGTCAAAGGGGCTTTTCCAGAATCTATAAGAGCCGTTAATGTGGTGTCAAAAACTGTAATTGTATTTTTGATTGTATCAGACAGGGATTGATACGTTTTTGCCTCTTTAGTATCTGTGGCGATCAATAAAAGAATTTCTTTTGTCATTTTCTGGGACAGCATTCTCTGCCTGCCTGCCAGATTTATTATCAGCCCGTCTGCTTTTTGTGCTGAGGTTGTATACCACGTAACAGCAAACATAAAGAAAATTATCAAAGATAAACTGCCGGCA
>JAYEHB010000477.1:0-4907 GCA_034659375.1 Thermodesulfobacteriota bacterium | reverse complement strand
GATATCAAAGCGATAAGAAGTAAACCTTGTAAGTCTCAAAAAGAGTTTGCCTTTATGATTGGAGTAAGCATTTCTACACTTCAAAATTGGGAACAAGGCAGACGTTCACCAAATGGACCAGCAAAGGCACTTTTAAAAGTTGCATCTGAAAACCCAATAGCTGTTAATAGAGCGTTAGAAGCATAATATATATAAAGGTATCCGGCTACCGCCATAAAGCGGGACATTTTGAACCGGTTGACTTTAAACCATTTTTCAGCAACACTGAAAGGGATATGAAATCATGGCAGCCCGTAGTTGATATTTTTGAGGAAAACAATCAAATTATTGTCAAGGCTGATCTGCCAGGAGTAAAAAAAGAGAATATTTCCATAGATGTGGAAAACAGGGTTCTCACAATCAAGGGAGAAAAAAAGCTTGAAAATGAAATTATTGTTTCAGCCTCTGCTCAAGGCCTGTATATCTCTTTGAAGTTTTGTTATTCTTTACAGCCATTGCAAGGGCTTTTTTTGTTCCAACCAATACTACAAGCCTTTTTCCCCTGGTAACTGCAGTATAGATAAGATTCCTCTGGAGAAGAACATAGTGCTGGGTTGTCACAGGAATGATCACTGCAGGATATTCCGAGCCCTGGGATTTATGAACAGATACAGCATAGGCATGGACTATTTCGTCAAGCTCAGAAAAATCGTATTCCACATCCTTTGAGTCAAAATTTATAATCATATTCTGATCTGTAAAATCGATCCTGCTGATCCTGCCAATATCACCATTATAGACATCCTTGTCATAATTATTTTTTATCTGCATGACTTTATCAGCAACCCTGAATTCACTCACACCTCTTTTGACACCATTGTTTCCGGGATTAAGAACTCTCTGGAGCTCCTGGTTGAAATTGCCGGTCCCTGTTGTTCCCTTGTGCATGGGAGTGAGAACCTGGATATCATTAAAAGCATCAAAACCAAACCCCTTTGGAATTCGTCTTGTTACAAGATCAAGTATTGTATTTAAAACAGCTTCAGGCTCCTCTCTTTGAATAAAGAAAAAATCACTGTTTTTTTTACCCCTCTCTTTATTAAACCCGGGAAGTAACCCTTTATTGATCCTGTGTGCATTGACAACTATCATGCTTTTTTCCGCCTGGCGAAATATTGTCTCTAACCTGGTTACATTAACCAGGCCTGAAGATATTATGTCATTGAGCACTTTGCCGGCACCAACCGAAGGCAGCTGATTAACATCACCCACCAGAACAAACAATGAGGTCTCAGGCACGGCCTTTAAAAGATGGTGCATGAGAATAGTATCTATCATGGAGGCTTCATCAATTATTAAAAGATCGCAGGAGAGCTGATTTTTACCATTTTTCTGAAACCCTGCCTTTTGCATGGAATACTCCAGCAAGCGGTGTATGGTAACAGCTTTGAGACCAGTTGCTTCACTCATTCTCTTTGCTGCCCTGCCTGTTGGTGCTGCAAGGATAATTCTTACATCAAGTCTTGAATATATCCTTATAACAGCATTTATTATGGTTGTTTTTCCTGTACCCGGCCCGCCTGTTATAACAAGCACCTTTTCATCCAAAGCACTTTTCACTGCCTGTTTCTGCATACCGGCCAGGTTGATGGTGAGCTGGTTCTCAACCCATTCCAGAGCTTTTTCAGAATCAACTGCCCTTATGCTGCTGCAAACTTTTCCAAGCCTTTTAAGTCTTGCTGATATTCCTTTTTCACAGAAATGGTACTTGGCAAGAAAAACATGTTTGTTATTTTCCTTAAACTCGGAAAAATCATCATTAACATCTTCAATAACAATCTTGTTTTCAATTACAGCCCTGCCCACAGCATCAAGAACCAGATCATGATTTACTTCAAGAATCTCAACAATCTTTTGAACAAGCTCTGCATAGGGAAAGCATGCATGGCCTTCATCGGAAAGTTTGTGCAGCACATAAAGAATCCCTGCTTCAATCCTTGCAGGAGCATCCCTTTCCATGCCAAGTTTTTCAGCAATTTTATCTGCTGTGACAAAACCTATACCAAATATATCCTCTGCAAGCCTGTATGGATTTTGCGTAACAATCTCTATTGATTCATTTCCATACCGCTTAAATATCTTGGCTGCATAGCCTGAACTCACGCCATGGGACTGGAGAAAGAGCATCACTTCTCTTATCTCCTTTTGATCATCCCAGGCCTGTTTTATCATACAGACACGTTTTTTGCCTATGCCCTCAACCTCTGAAAGTTTTGGAGTATCATGTTCAATAATATCCAGGGTAGCGGCTCCAAAACATTTAACGATTCTCTTTGCCATGACAGGGCCGATACCCTTGATCAAGCCTGAACCAAGATATTTTGTAATTCCTAATTCTGTGGCAGGAACTTTAGTCTGGTAAGTTTCAACATGAAACTGCATGCCAAACTTTAGATGATTTACCCATTTGCCCTGCATGACAAGGATCTCTCCAGGAGAAGGGTTGGCAATACCACCCACAATGGTTACAAGATCACGTTCGCCTTTAACCTTTACACGGGCAACAGTATAACCGCTCTCTTCACTGGAGAAAGTGACCCTTTCAATCTGTCCTGCAAGTTCAGTAACTCTCATATATTAAAAATCAATTCTAAAATTTACATTATAAGCCGAATGTTTACATATTTATCCCATTACATGCCAGGTGTGATAATCCTGGATTCTTTTTTATTTTGGGCATTTACCTGCTGCTCATGGGCTCGGGTAGCCTCTTCAATCATCCTGTCCATTGCCTTTTGCATGGCATCGGGAAAGAGATCCATTGCCTGGCCAAGAGTCTCTGCATCAAGGGATGCCTGAATTGGAACCGGTCCCTGGGGAGACATGAGCTGGGTATGACCCATGAACATTTCTTTTCTGCTCTCATCCACAGAGCCATCAATATTGATAGGTACAAGTCTTCTAATGTTTGCCACCTTAATATCAGTAATGGACTCTTCTCTGTAAAGGTTATTTCTGTCAACGGTAAAATCTACTTCTGGCTTCATTGTTTTTTTCCCCTTTTTGCATTTTCTTATAACCGGCATGGCCGGAGCATGGTCATTCTCATCGGCCACAACAAAATATGAAAGTCATGCGATTGCAGTACGTTGGACGGACTTTCATATAAAAACTGCCACGGGCAGACCTGATCTTTCACTTCGGCTTGCCCACAACAAAAAAATAAAAACATAATAATTACAATAGTTATAAAATTACTTTAAACTTTTGTAAGCGTTCACAGACACTGCATCTGCAAACTCAATTTCACATTAAAGGCATTGGTATTATATGTAACAAAAGGGTTCAAGCATTGAAAAAATTCATCATCAACAACGAAAACGGGGTCAGGCCTGACCCCTCCAGGTACAAAGGCTTAGCCTTGGGCAGCTCACCCAATGGTTTTAAGGGGTTTAATAATATCCTTAATTTTCCCTGACTCAACAACCTCCATAAATTCTTCACCCAGCACCTGTGATGATTTATACGCCTGATTCCATCTCTTTATTCTCTCACTGTTTTTTCCTTTAAAAGTTGCAAAATCACTTCTGTCTGGAATTTTTCCACCAGGGAGAAGATCTACAAACGCCTTTGTTGGAGAGACCATCAGTACATTTTCCATATTTGCCCTTTCAGGCAGGCGCCGGGAAAGCTTCTTGTCAAGCCAGCCTGGAATAATGCGGTCTGTGTAATGGGGAAAGAGTACAATTCTCTTTTCTTTATCCTCTTTTTCTGACAAATAGGGAAGATCAGGATGATAATCAATGGCTCCTCCATCCCTGTAAACCCCGGAAGGTGCACCATGAATATCTTCAACACCAGGCATAACTAGAGGAATGGAACCTGAAGCAAGAAGAGCCTTATGGAAATTTTTCCTGTGAAGGGGCACCCTGTCAATGGGGAAACGCTCCATTTCATAAAAAGGCGGTTTTTCCTCTGGATGATAGAACAGAACACGCTGGAAAAAATATTTCAGATAATCTCGTTTTAACCCGTTTGCCATAACTGCCTGGAGAAGCCCTGCTCCCTGAACCAGCCTGTTTGAACTTTTTAAAAGCCCTTTTGACCTGACAGAAAGGATATTCAGCCTGCAAAATGAATGATTTAAAATCTCATCAACAGCTTGTGGACCAAGATAAGCATCAAGAATTTTTGTACATTCAAACGAAATCTCAGAATACTTTGGCACAGCTGGATACCATTGGTTAATATAATTATACTTAAGCTTTTCCAGTGCTTCATCAGGCCTGTTCTGGCAGGCGGCAGCAAGCCGCCATGCACCAGCAGAGGAGCCCACAAGAAAAAGAGATTCTCTTCTGCCTTTGAACCAGCTGGAAAAAAGCACTTTGTCCATATGACCGAGTATCAGCCACTTAGGTCCTCCTGCTGCTGCGGCAACAACTTTTACAAATTCCGGTACAAGTCCGTTTTTTTTAATTATGGAGATTGCCCGTGCTCCACCGTAAAATGATAAATATTTTGACATATTTCCTTATTAAAGAGCATTTACACTAACAAGCCGAATATATACTAAAAATAGGTACATAGTCGGCTTATAATGTTAAATATCAATAAATTTTCAACACCCTTAGGGAGTTGGAATAAAATAATTATCCAAATTTTGTGCAGGCCAATTTGTATGATCGGGTTGTTCGTCTTCAAGGTGTGATGACAGGTGCATAGTGAGCTATGTGCCTGTCATCACAACGTAGAAGACGGGCAAAAAGACAAACAAAATGGGTAATTATTTTTTTCCACCTCCCTTAGGTACTTAAGAGCATTACGCTTTCATGTTTTGTCATGACCGGTGCAGATAACCATGCTCCGGCTGTGCTGGTTATTTTGTTACACAAAGTACAAGATCGTCTGCGCCTTTGGGAGATGTTTTC
>JAYEHB010000476.1:0-4911 GCA_034659375.1 Thermodesulfobacteriota bacterium | reverse complement strand
TCATAGGTAATTGTCAGGCAGGATGGGCAACAGCTCTTCTTGCAGCCAAAAGACCTGATTTAACAGGTCCTATCATGCTGAACGGGGCACCGCTTTCCTATTGGTCAGGGCGGGGACTGAACAATCCCATGAGATTCAAAGGAGGGCTGCTTGGAGGTAACTGGCTTGCTTCCATGCTTGCCGATATGGGCAATGGAAGATTTGATGGTGCCAACCTTGTGGCAGGTTTTGAAGACTTAAACCCTGCTAACACCATGTGGAGAAAACAATATAATCTCTTTTCCAGAATTGATACTGAAGAAAATCGCTACCTTGCTTTTGAAAGATGGTGGGGCGGTTTTTTCTTTATGACAAAAGACGAGATTCATTTTATTACAGAGTCTCTTTTTGTCGGCAATAAACTTGAGCAGGGAGAACTTCTTCTGAACAAAGACAAGGTTGATTTAAAAAATATACAGGAACCAATAATTGTTTTTGCCTCCCACGGAGATAATATTACTGCACCTCAGCAAGCCTTGAACTGGATTGCCAGAACCTGGGAATCTGATGAAAATATAAAAAAACAGGGCAGAATAATTATCTATCTTCTTCATAAAAATATAGGTCATCTTGGAATCTTTGTTTCAGGGAAAATAGCAAATAAAGAACATAAAGAGCTGTTTAAAAATATGGATGTTTTTAAATTTCTTGCTCCAGGGCTTTATGAAATGATTATTGATGATGAAAACAGAGTGCCGGATATTCAGTTTAAAGCAAGAAGTTTAAACGATGTTGCTGATCTTAATGATTCTGCCGGAGAAAAAGAGTTTGAAATAGTTAATACTGTTTCTCGAATCAATGAAAATCTGTACAGTGCGTATTTAAGCCCGGTTATAAGCACTTTTTCTTCAGAATACTCTGCTTTCTTTATAAGGAAACTGCATCCGCTGCGTGCTGAGAGATATCTTAATTCTGATCTCAACCCTGCAATGATACCTGTTAAAACGATTTCTTCATTTATACGCAAACAAAGAAAGCCAGTATCAAAAAATAACCCGTTTTTATTTTTTGAAACTTGCTTTTCCAATTCTATCGGTGTTATGCTTGATTATTACCGGGATCAGAGGGACTGTACAAATGCACTGCTTTTTTACAATACCTACGGCAACCCTGTGATAAAAACAGTGTTTGAATTACTTAAAATTAAAACAAATCAATTGGAAAACGAGATTAAAAAAACTGCCGAAAAACAATCTTTACCCGCTGCTGATATGGATATGGAAAAAGAAGAGTTTTTTCAAGAAGGAGATTTTTTTGACGGAATTGCACGCATTCTAATGCTTATATCAGGGAATGATAACGTTTTTACACATAATGAACTAAGCACCATAAAAAACATACAATCGTTCCATGAAAGGATGAAAAATATTTCAGAAAAAGAGCTGCTTGAAAAACTCAGAACACAATCTGCAATTATACATAAAAACAGGAAAAATGCTTTGAACAGCCTTACAAACTTTTTTACAACTCCCTTAGACCGCAATCTTGCCTTAGAAATTGCAAATCACATTGCTGTGGCTGATGATGAAAATTTAAGTCGGGAAGATATCAAAATAATTGAGAGTCTGTCAGAACAATTGTAGCAAAGATTTGTTTTTTTCAGGACTTTACAGTAGTATTTTTATTCCTTATCTTTTTTGCTGTTTTTACGGCAGTGGCTCTATTGTTAGTTCTGCTGGAAGTTCTGCTGGAAGTTCTGCTCTTAGTTGTGCTGGAAGTTCTGCTCTGTTTTCTACTCTGTTTTTCAGGGGATGTGGCAGGTCTGTTGGTTTTAGTTGATTCTTTCAGCTCTTCATTGAGATCAAGCTGAAATCTGACTGGTCCCCGATACTTGTTGTCTTTGCCAAATCTTTTATCCAGAGCATATTCTGTGTCAGGATTTGACCATGATGTGGCAATTGCAACATGTCCCTTGGGAAAAGGGGCAATCTCTGCATCTATATAATCAAGAGGTGCCAGAGCTGTCTCTTTTTCAACCAGATCATCTTTTTCTCCATAACATATAAGCCATGGGATTTTTTTCTCATTTATTCTTTTAAAGTTCAGCTTTTTCCCAAATAGCTTTACAGGAAGGGTACCATCCTCTGTTATAGGTGTATTGTAAGAGGCAAAACTCATCTCGGTTATTGAAAGGGGAAGATCAGACCGCTCCATCTGGAGCCAGTAGTTAAGGGCAGCAGCTGTTTTGCTTATTTTAACAGGATCACCATTTTTTTTAGGTGCAAGCATAAAAAGGTCACGAAAAAAGGAAGCCAGGGGCGCTTCATCTTCAATGCTTTTTAATCTGTAAATCCATCCCATAAGATCACCATCTGCAACCTTATTTCCATTGGGAAGTTTTTTAGTTCCATAGATCAAATTGTTAAATCGCGGGGGAAGGGATTTAAGAAAATTGGCCAATCCTTTGCTTCTTGTTCCATCCATGGGAGAGACGCAGGTTATCAGAGCATCAACTACATCATCAAGTTCGCCGGAAAGAAGATTGCAGACTGCTGAATACCCTCCCTGGCAATACCCGTTAAGCGTTACCTTTTTTCTGTATTTTTCCTTTATTTTTTCACAAAAATAACGTGTGTCCAGGGCATCATCCTCGGCAGTCATGGTCTGGAATTCAGGTGTGATGTTGATATCCTTCATAATACGAATATATGTTGGAATCCCTTTGTTTGCAAAAGCGTGGGTATAGCTTTTATTTTGTTGGGGCAAAAATGCAAGAATATTAGTACCAAGAACAAAAGGGGGTATGATAATCAATGGTTTACAGGTTTCATCAACTTCAACTTTCTTATCACTGGGCATTATCTGGTATAGAATAAATCTTTCTGTTTCTGCAAATTTAATATTCTCTCCTCTTTCAAAATGAAAACCATATTCAGGTTCAATATCTAAAATAGCCTGGGGATAGGTTGTTGCAACATTTTTTAACATTTCTGCCTGGCGGGAGAAAAACTCATTAAACTTTTCACCGTTAAGGTTAAACATTGTATTATACCAGGCAGCAACACCGTTTTTCAGCTCTCTGTTGTTATATTCATTTAAAGCGTTAAAGCTTCCTGAAAAATATCTGGATAAAAGATCAATGTTAAATTCAAGAAGATCCATGTATTCATTAAAGCTCTCCCCGGGAGAATCTTTCATGGTTCTTGATAATTCAGCATTGGTGAAATAACCTGAGGAGAGCAAAAAAGGAATTAAAAAATCATTATTGTATTTTAAAAATCCTGCAAAAAAATTCTTGGCTGCACTAATATTATCCACCAAGAATTTTGCCCCGGCAGCCATTTTTTGGTTACAATCCTCTAAAGGACTATAAAAATCAGCAGCTTTGTTGTCATACATAATACCATTGTCTCCTGAAATATTTGAAAATTGTGGAATTATTTGGAATCAAGCATCTCTTCAATTTTAGCATATCCGTCATCCACAGCCTTTTTAAAATCATCCCGGGCTTGTTTAGCAAAATCTATGGCATCATTGATTGCTTTTTTCCCATCCTCATTGAGCAATGGAAGCTGTTGCAGAAAGTTGTTGGTAAAACTCTCTGTCTGATTCTGAACTATGACCATTGCATTAAAGCTGTTTTCAAAAAGTGTTTTTTGAAATCCTATCATCTGGTTTGCAACTTTTCCGGTTTCCATCATAATACCTCTTTGTTTTGTTGTTAATTGTTTTTAAGCTTCAATTATTTGGCATCCTTCATAGGTACTTTACACTTTCTGAGAAAATTCCCTGTTTAAAAGGATTTTTCCCAAAAGACTGTAAACTACTTTTATGCTGATATAAAGGATGCCAATTATTTTTATTGAACTATAGTTAATATAAACTTGTAAAAAAAAATTGTCAAGGGAAAATGATGCGTTGCACAAATTTTTTATTTTCAAAATTAATTTTAAGAATTGCTGCTAAAAAATCAAATGCAATAATAGACTGCTTTTGCTTTAATCAGACAATCTTAATATGTAAAGAGCCGATCACCATAAGGTTTAAAACATGGGGGGGCATGCTTCAATAGACGTTTCATGTATAAATAACGATTAATATGTTTTTTATTGCAGTGCTTCATTAAATATGGTAAGAATGAAAAAAGATAATAACTCAACTTTATGGATTGTTCATATCAAGGACTGAAGGTTGCGAGGGGTCAGGATTTTGACACTTTGACCGATAGAATTGGAGGCAGAAAGTTGAGATAATAACATTTAAAAGGTAAGAATAGTGGTTAACAAAAGAATTGTTAAAAAGTATCCCAACCGACGGCTCTATGATACTGAAAAGAGTATTTATATTACATTGAATGATCTTTCAGAGATTATCAGGCAGGGCAACAGAGTCGATGTCCATGATGTAAAAACAGGGGAAGATGTAACAGCATTTACTTTAACCCAGATTGTTATGAACAAAGCAAAAGAGAACAAAGCCCTATTGCCTGTATCCCTGCTCCATATGGTGATTCAATCTGGTGAAAATCTTCTTCATGAATTTTTTGAAAAATATCTTGAAAAGACAATCGAAAATTATCTGGCCTATAGAAAAAATTTGGATGATCAGCTAAATGCGTATATGGAATTGGGAATGGATTTTTCCAGTATAACGGAAAAAGCATTAAAGGTGTTGACTCCTTTTAATCTGTCTACAGACTCATCTTTACGGAATAAAGAAAATAATAGCAGCAATAAAAAAGATTAAAACGGCTTGGCTCTGCGAAGTTTCATATAACCGGCATGGCCGGAGCATGGTTTCCGCATCGGCCACAACAAATTTAGAAAGTCTATCATTGCAGTCGTTTGGATGGACTTTCATATAACCGGCATGGCCGGAGCATGGTATTCACCCCGGCCACAACAAACAATGAAACTCTTATGACTACAGTCT
>JAYEHB010000475.1:0-4918 GCA_034659375.1 Thermodesulfobacteriota bacterium | reverse complement strand
ACTATTAAGTCAAAAGATATGCCTGTACAATTTGTTGTTGCCGGAAAAGCCCATCCCAATGACAGGGAAGGCAAAGAGATTATTCAACGGATTCTAAAGTTTGCAAAAAAGGAAGAGGTAAGACACAGATTTGTTTTTCTTGAGGATTATGACATTAATATTGCACGATACATGGTCCAGGGAGCTGATATCTGGCTTAATACGCCCCGGCGGCCCAATGAGGCCTGTGGTACATCGGGTATGAAAGCTGCTGTGAACGGCAGTCTTAATTTGAGTATTCTTGATGGATGGTGGTGTGAAGGTTTCTCAGAAGAGCGGGGCTGGAGTATTGGAAAGGGTGAAGATTATAAAGACATTGAATATCAGGATATTGTGGAGAGTCAAACCCTTTATAATTTGCTTGAAGATGATGTAATCCCATGCTTTTACGAGAGAAAAAGGGGAAACCCGCCTGAAAGATGGCTCAGGATGATGAAGGAGTCCATGAAAATGGCTCTTTTAAATTTTTCCAGCCACAGAATGGTAAGAGAATATACAAAACGTTTTTATATACCTTCATTTTTAAACATGAACAGACTGACTGCCAATGGTGCATGGGAAGCCAGAGAGCTTGCCGGCAGTAAAAAAAGAGTTGAAGCTCTGTGGAAAGATATCACAATCGAAAAGCCCTCGGTTGTTTCAAAGGAAAATTATCTGGTTGGAGATACCTTCAGGATTACTGCCAAAGTATCTCTTGGAGATCTTTCTCCTGACGATGTTGTGGTTCAGATATACTTTGGCCGCATGAAATCCTTTGATTATCTTGAACAGGGACAAATCAGGGAGATGAACATCCATAAAGAGCTGGATCATGGAGTCTTTGTTTATGCCTGTTCCATAACATGTTCTGATTCCGGCAGATTCGGTTACACGGCAAGAGTTATACCCAAGGGCGACAATTTTTTTCAAAACAGTCCAGGTCTTATAACCTGGGCAAAAACTTGAATTAACCGAGTATTTACAGTAAAGATTCGGCTTATAATGTAAATGTCTGGCCAGTGCCCTATATTCGTCTATTTGGGACTGCGTAGCATACTAATGCTATGTGAGCAGGCCAAAATGGACGAATATGAGGCACTGGTCGAATATTTACTATTTACTATTTACAATTTGAAAACTGGGGGAAGCTTATGGTAAAAAAAAAGAAAAAGCCCCGTATACTGATTGTGACTCCTGAAGTCACCTATCTTCCTGACGGCATGGGGGATATGTCAAATTATTCAGCCAAAGCAGGGGGGCTTGCAGATGTTTCAGCGGCTCTTATAAGTGCACTTTTTGATCTTGGAGGAGATGTGCATGTTGCCCTGCCCGATTACAGATCAATATTTGACGGCTATATCCCAAAATTATTTAACAAAGAGCTGGACAGAATAAAAAAAAGGATTGAAGATAATAGAATCCATCTTGCCGAGGATAGAGCTTTTTTTTATTTAAGCAATGTCTATTCCGGATATTCCAATAAAGATCTAAAGGTCTCCCTTGCATTTCAAAGGGAGGTGATGAACAATATTATTCCCAGGGTCAACCCTGATATCATCCACTGCAACGACTGGATGACAGGTCTCATTCCTGCCATAGCAAGACAGATGGGGATTCCCTGTCTGTTTACCATTCATAATATCCATACCATGACTTCAACCATGGCTGAAATTGAGGATAGAGGCATTGATGCTGCTGCATTCTGGCATCATCTCTATTTTAAAAAACCACCGATAAACTATGAGGAGAGCAGAGACTGGAACAGGGTTGATTTTCTTACATCAGGAGTCTTTGCAGCCCATTATGTAAATACGGTAAGCCCGACATTTCTTGCGGAAATCATTGAAAATAGACATCCATTTGTAAATGAGTGTTTAAGGAATCAACTTTCCAATAAATGGCATGCAGGATGTGCAGACGGAGTTCTCAATGCTCCTGATCCTGAGTTTAATCCTGCTGTTGATGAGATGATACGCCACAACTATGGTCCCAAAAATCATCGAAAAAAGAAAATAGATAATAAAAAGTATATCCAGGATATGTTAGAGCTTGATCTTGATGAAAATGCACCACTCTTTTTCTGGCCCTCCCGCCTTGATCCTGTTCAAAAGGGATGCCAGCTTCTTGCAGATATTTTATTTGATATTGTCTCAAAATACTGGGATAAAAATCTCCAGGTGGTATTTGTGGCAAATGGTGCATTTCACAAACATTTCCGGGATATTGCAAATTTTCATAATGTCAAAAATAGAATTTCAGTAAACGATTTTAATGAAGAGCTTTCCCACCAGCTCTTTGCAGGTGCAGATTTTCTTTTTATGCCATCCTCTTTTGAACCATGCGGACTGCCCCAGATGGTAGGCTGTATATACGGCACCCTGCCCATTGTTCATGATACAGGAGGACTTCATGATACAATAAAACAGATGGATATTGAAAATAACTCAGGAAATGGATTTCTTTTTAACGTCCATGATTCAAAGGGATTAATGTGGGCAGTTGACAGAGCCATGGATTTTTATGATATTGATCCTTATTTAAAGGAGAAACAGCTTAACAGAATAATGATTGAAGGTGTGCTTGAATTTAACCATACAAGATGTGCTGAGGAGTATATAAAATTATATGAAACCATGCTTGACCGCCCATTCTTTATCTGATCCGATTTTATCAGAGCCGGGCATATTTAACGACAGGTATCTTTTACCCTATGCCGGAAAAATAAGGGAGAGGCTTGAATATATAAAAAACAGGGAAAGAGAACTCACAAAAGAGTACAGCTCTCTTTATGATTTTGCCGATTACCATCTTTTTTTCGGGCTTCATTTCCATGACAATCAGTGGATATTCCGGGAATGGGCACCCAATGCATGTTCTGTTCATATTATTGGAGATATGAACAACTGGCAGATTGAAGAAGAGTTTTCACTTGTTCAAAAGAGAAAAAATGGAGTATGGCAGGGGATTTTTAAAAAAAATGTTTTTAAACACGGAGATCTTTATAAACTGAAAATAGGATGGGAAAATGGTGTGGGGGAGAGAATCCCCACTGCTGCCACAAGGGTTGTCCAGGATAGTGAAACCCTTATTTTTACTGCCCAGGTTCAAAATCATGAAAAAAAATACAGGTGGAGATGCAAAACCCCTGTTTATAAATTTGATCATAAAGTTCATGGCAAGTCTGATGATAAACCCAGGGATAAAGATCAATCTTTAATAATTTATGAAGCCCATGTCGGTATGGCCCAGGAGCAGGGCAGGGTGGGATCCTATGAAGAGTTTGAGAAAAATATACTGCCGGTGATTAAGGATGCCGGTTACAATACCATTCAGTTGATGGCAGTTCAGGAACACCCGTATTATGGTTCGTTTGGCTATCATGTATCAAATTTTTTTGCTGTCTCTTCAAGGTTTGGAACCTGCAATGAGTTAAAAAGTCTTATTGATACAGCACATTCTCTTGGAATAAGGGTTCTTATTGATATAGTTCATTCCCATGCTGTGAATAATGAAGATGAGGGAATTTCACGTTTTGACGGAACATCTGATCAATTTTTTTATACTGGTGAACGGGGATACCACAGACTGTGGGATTCCAGATGTTTTGATTATTCCAGGGATATGGTTGTTAAATTCCTTCTCTCAAACTGCAGGTATTTTATGGAGGAGTTTAACGTTGACGGTTTCAGGTTTGACGGTATAACAAGCATGCTTTTTAAAGACCATGGAATCAGCAGAAATTTTACAACATATGACGATTATTTTAAGGGAAATGATGTTGATGAAGATGCCCTTGCCTATCTTTTTTTTGCCAACAGACTAATTCATGAAATTTTACCCTCTGCAAAAACAATTGCCGAGGATGTCAGTGGATATCCAGGTATTGCTGCCTCTGCTGATAAAGGTGGAACAGGATTTGATTTTAGATTTGCCATGGGGATTCCTGATTTCTGGATTAAACTTTTAAAGGATTACAGGGATGAAGAGTGGCCTCTTGGCTGGTTATGGCATGAACTTAATTCCAGAAGGGATGATGAAAAAAGCATAAGCTATGCAGAATCCCATGATCAGGCCCTTGTGGGTGATCAGACAATAATGATGAGACTCATGGGACAAAATATCTACTCCTCCATGAAAACAGATAACAAGAGTATACAAACCTTTAGAGGAGTTGCCCTTCATAAGATGATCAGGCTCATTACAATTGCAACTGCCGGAAACGGATATCTTAATTTCATGGGAAATGAGTTTGGCCATCCCGAGTGGATTGATTTTCCAGGTGTGCAGAATAACTGGTCTTATCATTATGCAAGGCGCCAATGGTCATTAAAAGAGAATAACGATCTATTCTATTCAAGGCTTGCAGAGTTTGACAGGCAGATGATAAAGCTCATTAAAAAGTATTGCCTTTTTGAATCACACAGAGCTGATCTTCTCTATATTCATGAGGCAGACAGGATAATTATTTTTAAAAGAGGCAGCCTTGTTTTTGTATTTAATTTTAATGATTGTAAATCCTTTTCAGATTATATGTTTGATGCTCCTGCTGGTAAGTATAAGATGATTTTGAATACAGATACACTGGAGTTTGGAGGAGGTGAAAGGCTTGTTTCTGATCAGGTACATTATTCAATTCATAATTATGAAAAATATGGAGATAGAAATTTTTTAAGCCTCTACCTCCCCACAAGAACCGCAATTGTGCTGTTAACAATTAATAACTGACACACAATTAATAACTCAATTTTATTTTGTCAGAATTTTAAAGTTAGGCTCGAGGATGCAAAATCATTGCTGTTTTTGTATTGACAAAACTTATTATTCAATTAATACTGTAAAATCTGCGGCTTTTGGCGTAACAAAAGACGACGAGTTAAAAGATCAGTCGGATTGGAAATTT
>JAYEHB010000474.1:0-4930 GCA_034659375.1 Thermodesulfobacteriota bacterium | reverse complement strand
TTATGAATTATGAATTGTGAATTGTGAATTATGAATTATGAATTATGAATTATGAATTATGAATTGTGAATTATGAATTATCAATTATCAATTTTCAACTTTCAATTTTCAATTTTCAATTAAATTGTTAAGGAATATTAATGCATCCTGTTTTATTTAAATTAGGGTCTGTGACCCTTTATACATATGGACTTTTTGTGGGACTTGGATTTATTCTTGCTCTTTTTTTTGCCATTAGAAATGCAGCTGAATATGATCTGAGAGCTCAATATACCAATATTTTAAAATCAGGCCGGAATCTAAAATCTGACATTCGGAATCAAATATCCGACCTTTTTTTTGTAATTCTTGTTTCTGCAATTATTGGAGCAAGACTTTTTTATGTTTTTCTTAATTTGTCATATTTTGCTGATGATCCTCTGGCAGTCTTTAAAATATGGAATGGAGGACTTGTTTTTTATGGTGGTTTTATAGGTGCTCTTGCAGCAGGAATGATTTATGTCAGGAGGAAAAAGCTTAATCTGTGGTTTACGGCAGATATTATTGCTCCTGCAATTGCTCTTGGACATGCTGTTGGCCGTATTGGATGCTTTTGTGCAGGGTGCTGCTATGGAAAAGTCTGCGATCTTCCCTGGGCAGTCACATTTACCAACATAGATTCACTGGCTCCTCTTAATGTATCCCTTCATCCAACTCAACTCTATTCAGTTTTCTCAAATTTTTTCATTTTTCTGATTCTTCTGTTTATTCAAAAAAGAAAGAAATTCAATGGTATGGTATTTTGGAGCTATATCTTTCTCTATGGTATCTTTCGTTCTTTTATTGAAATATTCAGGGGTGACCCAAGGGGACATTTTATAATTGAGTATGTTTCGCTGTCCCAGGGAATCGGAACAGGCATGGCTTTTTTTGCTCTGTTCATGCTTTTTTTGCTCTACAGGAAGAAAAAACATGGCAGTGATTAAACATCAGGAGATTGACAAGTATCTTAAATCTCTTTCAAAGGATGATCTGCCTTCTATTGTCCTCATTTTTGGGGAGGAGTATCTTACAAGAAAAATATTTGCTAAATTCCTTGATCACCTTGTGCCCCTTAACTTCCGAGAACTTCAGTATGAACTTTTAGAAGGGGAACAGGCAATAATTCCTGCTCTTATTGAACGTATTTCAACATATTCTTTAATGCAGGAAAAACTTGTTGTTGCTGTAAAAGATGCTCCTCTTTTTCCAACAACGGGAACTAAACAGGTTTATGGATATTTGAAAGAAGATCTGGAAAATCTTCAAAAATTTATTAAAAAAGGTTTTCCGGAAAACCATTTTTTAATTTTCACAACTTCGGCTGCCGACAAGAGGCGTGTTCTTTTTAAGAGCATTCAATCTGTCGGTATTGCCATTGACTGTTCAGTTCTTTCAGGCAGCCGCATGGCTGATAAAAAAGAGCAGAACCTGGTTTTACGTTCCACCATGGAAGAGATTCTCTTAAAGCATAAAAAAGGAATTGATGGGGATGCTTTTAACCTTCTTGTGGAAAAAACAGGATTTAATCCAACCGTCCTTGCTGATAATCTTGAAAAACTTGTATCCTTTATTGGTGTTAAAGCCAGTATAACATACAATGATGTTGCATCCATTGTAAAACGTTCAAAAATAGATGCTATCTTTGAATTGACCAATGCTGTTGCTGAAAAAAATGGAGACAGAGCTCTTTTTTATTTAAAATCACTTTCAGATGCAGGGTTTCATCCTCTCCAGATTCTTGCGGCTCTTATTAACCAGATAAGAAAGCTTGTAGTTGTAAAAGATTTTATTGAGAAAAGCAGATTGAATCAAACCCCCTGCTGGCACGCACATCAGGATTATAACCGCTTTAAGCAGAATACAATGCCTGAAATTGTTAAGGCTGATCAAGCTTTAACAAACAAAATAGAACAGGTAGAGGATATGCTTTTCTGCACAAATCAAGAAGATAAGCCTAAGAAAAAAAAGGTCTTAACAGATCTTTTTATTGCACCTAATCCCAAAAATTCATATCCTGTATTTCATCTGTTTTTAAAATCAGATAATTTCTCATTGGATGAACTTACCAGGGCTTTGATGGAGTTAAGTGAGATTGATTTTAAACTGAAATCTTCAGCAGGGAACCCCATGGTTCTGCTGGAAAACTTTATCATCAGGATCGCTATACATAAGGAGAGATAACCATGCAGAGAAAAACCAAAATCCTAGCAACCATTTCCGATAAAAACTGTGAACCTGATCTTTTAACAAAACTTTACAAGGCTGGAATGGATGTTGTGCGGCTGAACACAGCCCATCAGACCCATGATGATGCTTTAAAGGTTATTGAAAATGTCAGAAAGGTCTCTGACAAAATTGCCATTCTCATTGATACCAAAGGACCTGAAATTCGAACCTGTGAAGCTGACGAACCACTTAAGGTAGTATATGGTGATTATGTACGCATAAAAGGAGCTCCTCTGGAAAAATCAAGGGATGATATTATCTGTGTATCCCATAAGGAGTTTGTAAAGGATGTTCCGGCTGGTAGTTCTATTCTTATAGATGATGGGTCATTAGCACTTGCTGTAATGGAAAAAGATGATGAATATCTTACCTGCTTTGTGGAAAATGATGGTGTAATAAGTGAAAAAAAGAGTGTTAACATCCCGGCTGTCCATGTAAAGCTTCCTGCTTTAAGTGAAAAAGATAAAGGTTTTATCAGATTTGCAGTAGATAATAATGTGGAATTTATTGCCCACTCCTTTGTACGGAACAAGGAGGATGTCCTTGCAGTACAAAAAATTCTGGATGAGCCCCGGCATAAAAACAAGGGCAGCAGAATAAAAATTATTGCAAAAATTGAGAACAGTGCAGGGGTTGAAAACCTTGACTCAATCCTGGATTATGCCTATGGCATAATGATTGCCCGGGGAGATCTGGCAGTTGAAATTCCTGCTGAAAAAATCCCTTTGATTCAAAAAGATATGGTAAAAAAATGCATTGAAAGACGCAGGCCTGTAATAATTGCAACCCAGATGCTCCATTCAATGATAAAATCTCCAAGACCAACAAGGGCAGAGGTTTCAGATGTTGCCAATGCCTGTCTTGATCATACAGATGCTCTCATGCTGTCAGGAGAGACAGCCAATGGCGACTATCCTGTAATAGCAGTAAAAACAATGGCAAAAATTGCAGAAGAGGTTGAGTCAAAAACAAGTACTTTTATTGATGTTCCATACACACTGAAAAACAAGGTGACAGCCTATCTGGCAAAGGCTGCTGTCAAGGCTTCCATGCGGCTGAACACCAGAGCCATTGTTGCTGACTCCATGTCAGGCAACACCATAAGAGCCATTGCAGCCTATCGGGGAGATAATCCCATTTATGCTCAAATTTATGATAAAAGGGTTATGAGGGAGCTTGCCCTCTCCTTTGGAGTTATAGCTTCTTTTATCACCCATCCAAAAAAATATTCCACACAGCCCATAAGAGAAGCAGTTTCACGGCTTGTCAAACAACAACAGTTTTCAAAAGATGCACTTATTACAGTGCTTGCCGGTCATTTTGGAGAAAAACACGGTGCTTCATATATTGAGATCAGCACTGCTGAAAGCTTTAAAATTAGTTAACACTTTTTTTGAGGAGGCTTTTCGAAAAAATGAGGCATCACTTCAGAAAGTGTAAAGTACTTTTTAAGGATGCCAGTGGATTATTATATCTTCAGACCTCTGGAAAAATGTCATTTTTCAGCATACTTTGGCATCCTTCATAAGTACTTTACACTTTCTGGAGCTACTCCCTATTTAACAGGGATTTTTCCCAAAAGAGTGTAAAGTACTTTTGAGGTGATATGAAGGATGCCAATTTTTTTATATGAAACTCCGTTCAACATACTGTAGTCATAAGAATTTTACGTCTGACCTTCAGGTTATATTTTGTTGTGGCCGGGGAGAATACCATGCTCCGGCCATGCCGGTTTTATATGAAAGTCCTTTTAAACGACTGTAATCATTGACTTTTATATTTTGTTGTGGCCGGGGAGAATACCATGCTCCGACCATGCCGGTTTTATATGAAAGTCCTTTTAAACGACTGTAATCATTGACTTTTATTTTTTGTTGTGGCCGATGAGAATGACCATGCTCCGGCCATGCCGGTTATATGAAACTATGTTAATATTTTCTACAGAAAAATCTCTTAAAAAAGTAATTTCCTAACATAGATAGCTTGTCCTTAGTTTTTTTTTAACTGACAAAATATTTTTTGTCAGTCATGTTGACAATAAATATTTTGTCAAAAAAGGGCTTTGATTAGGGAACTGGAAGAAAATAATCTACTCATATCGTGCAGTCATTTTGTTCGTCTTCAAGGCGTGATCACAGGAGCATAGTGAACTATGTGCCTGTGATCACAACGTAGAAGACGGGCAAAAGGGCAAGCAGGATGGATAGATTATTTTTTGGAAGTTCCCTTATTCTTTGGCAAACACCTTTATTCACTCAGCTCAGGGAGTTGTTGACTCACTCAGCTCAGCCTTGTTTATTTCACTCAGCTCAGTCCATTTGCTGTAGGGAATACTGGTGGTATGTTGAAGATCATTGTTTGGGATAAGCCCAATATTAGGCATTGCAATATATACCACCTGGCTGACTCCTGATTTTGATTCTTCCTGGCCGCCGTCCTGAACAGCTATTGTCTTTCCAATGAATTTTTTTGCCTTGTCAGAAAGTTTTTCAGTTTCTGAGGGCTGATATACAGCTTTATAAAACATTATTTAATACTCCATTGAGGATTATTGTTTAACTCAACTTTCTGGATTGTACATGTCAAGGACTGGACGCTGCGTGGGGTCAGGCTTTCGTTATTGTCATTATCTTGACTTTTTGGTTAATTATCTTCACTGTTTGATAACGACACAAATAACAAA
>JAYEHB010000473.1:0-4953 GCA_034659375.1 Thermodesulfobacteriota bacterium | reverse complement strand
AAGATTTTAACAAAGCATGGGTCAAAGACGCAAAGCCAAGTCGCTGTTTAGTTAACAAAGACTTTACATATAAAAATTAAATTTCAAATAAGTATATTGCAGGGAAAAGATGTGTCAAGAGCTGTAAGAAAAAATAAATAGATCAAGCTATCCTGTTATCTATTCAAATATAGTTGTGGAGAACGTTCGATTGGCCAGACTGATTTCAAGGGCCTTATGACGCTTCCTTATAATTAATTTCTGCCATTTTCACTGTTTTAGCCCTTTTCCCCGCTTTTCTTGACAAATTTGCGACCTGCTTATGCGGCATCCATCGAACGGGATCATTTAAAATTTGATAAAAGGGCATCCGTTTTGCTTCAGGGATAATTTTTTCAATGGTCTGTCCCCCTTTTCCCCACTTAGGAACCAGTTTCAAATAACTTGCCCATTTCAGAATACGCCACCGTTGAAGGATAGTGTTCCTCAATTGTTAAAAGGGTATGTTCTTTCAGACTCATTACTTAGTGCGGCCCGACCCCATAGCAGCCGTAAATGATTTCAGGAAGGACGAATAACTACGAGGGGGAATTCTTTTATGATGTCCCCGGAATTCAAGAATTCAATATTTAATTTTACTCTGACCCCAATTATCACGGCGTCCCCTCGACTGCTATGTTGTATAACATTTCAACCATATCTTACACAGTTATCAATATCCCATCCCGCCGAGCTGTTTCAATAATCGTGCTCTCGTCATCATTTTTCCAACGATTGACACCAACCGGAATGGGTTCTATTCTGCTATCTGTTCGTGCAGCGGTTCTCCAAAGCAAGTTGATGTTTTCCCGACTATACGATTCATCGTACAAGGATGAGATTACCAGCAAATCGATATCGCTCCATTTGTGCGGCTCATTGCGTGCATGAGAACCGAACATAATACCGAATTTGACCGGGATGCCCGCTTTCAAAAGTTCCTTTAGATATTGTTTAACTGATTTTATAATTGATTCTTCAGCCATTTGAGCATTTCTCCCGTTTTTTTTCAAAAGCATCTCTACATTTTCCGATGACGGAAGCGGCCCCCACATTTCAGGATAACGTCCTTCGATATTCAGAGGATTCATTTCCGCCAAAAAGTCGGTATGTTCCTCCAAAAAGGTAATTCCTGACAGATCGGCAAGCCGCTCCCGTTCACGGCGTCCCCTGGAGCAAAATGTTGTGGATCAAACGTCAACCAAAAAATTTCTCATATTCATCGTGCTTACCAATCCAAAACCATGTCACCGTATCTCCATCAAGTACCCCTACCGCCCTGTAATTGAGTGTAACTCTCACTGACCAGATATTTTCAGTGGTGTGGATGCATTTGAAATGCAGAGACGGATAGAATGGATTTTCAAGCCATAGCTCATATTTTTTTCTTGCCTGATTTTTCACAGACTGATCAAGTTTTCTGTATGCCTCCCAAAAAGAGGGGAGCGTGCTGGATTTCATAGCTGGCTGATGTCCATAGGTTGTGATTTGCCTTCCGATATTTCTTTTCTAGCTTTCTGCGCAGCAGCGGCAAGGCCATTTTGAGTTTTTGAAAATGCGTTATTCCATTTCGCTTCATCCCGCATATCATTTATATATTCTCTCATGTACTCCAACGCTCTTTCCTGCAAATGCTCCGGCAATGTTTCAAATAGTTTGACCATAGTGATAGCCGCTGCTGAATCCATATTCCCCTCCCTTCGGCATGATACTTGAGCCGTTATTTCTGACCAAAATCAGATAGTTTCCAAAGCATATCCCCGTCGCTTTCACCAGCAAATTCAAAGTCTGCCCATAAATCCATAGCACCAAATGGGCTTTGATATTGAAGAACAGGGATGTGCAAATTCAGTTCAGGTGATATTGTGGCGGGACTTGACGAGCCGTTTGAGCAATCGTTACAACCAGAATTATAACCTTCTTGTCTTGCATTATCTAAATCAGATTGAGTATAGCCCCCGATGCATCCACATGCTTCTGGATTATTTATACAGTATTGCTTACCTGCTTCAAACCCTTTATCATATCTATCTTCACATATTTCACCTTCATAAATTTCAACTTCACTAATAACCGATCTCCATAAATTGGATGATGGATATGTGCTTCCATTAACATTAATTTTTATCTCAACAGCTATAATATCCACACTAAGCGTATGCAGAAAAAACGGTTGAATAGCCCAATACATCTATTATCAAAGCAACTTTGCCCTGATAATAGAAAAAATAATTTATTATCAAGGCACTTTTGCATTGATAATAACCAAAAAATTATATTATCAGGGCAAATTATCTTGACAATACACATACACATACTTAAGTTAAAAACATTTATTATTTTGGCATCCTTCATAAGTACTTTACACTTTCTGGAGCTACTCCTTATTTAATAAGGGTTTTCCCCCCAAAAGAGTGTAAAGTACTTTTGAGGTGATATGAAGGATGCCATTATTTTCATATGAAAAATATGAAATAATTTTTTTTTTTACATTAATTTTTTTATAGGGGTGAATTGAAAATATGTCAAGTAAAATCATTAAAATGGCATAATGGGGACGTGATCCGTTTTGCTTCAGGGATAATTTTTTCAATAGGTGCTTGTCCACTGTTCGCCTGAATTGTAAAAAAATACATTACCAAAAAAACCAATAACCAACTAATCCATCGGTCATGATAGTATTCGGGCATATTCCGTGCCGCATCATTTTCAGCAAGAACCATCGACAAGCCCACTTGGTTTGATGATGCAGCAAATGATCCATAACCGGAAGCCCAGTACCTGCATCAACAGCAACAAACCAGTAGTACCAACGGCCTTTTATTTTGATCCATTTTTCATCTATAAAACAGAGGTAGATTTAACCCTTAATGCCACCATATCCTTTACTATGTCCCACAGGGCAACTGAGAGGACAGTCACCCAATGCCAGATGGTACTTTTACTCATGCCAAACCAGATGCCAATACGCGATAAGGGCACATTCCAGAAATACAAGGTCATGGCAATAACCTTCAAGCGGGTGGCTTCAGAAATATCATTAGGGGATGCATTGATATCGAGAAGTTTCTCGGCAGTCTCCCGTTGATTGATGGAATCTGCTTTTTCTTTTTCCGGTTCATTTGCTTCTATTTTAAGGTCTGACAGCAGCTTTAAGGTACATCGTTTCTTTTTCGGTGAACCATTCTGTAGAGCAGTCATGGCTTCTTCCAGAATGACTTTTTCTCAATGTAAAGTATCCTATTCAAATTTTGGGGTAAACGCCGTTTAATCTCAAAAATCAAATTTTGAGCATTAATAAAAACAGTAGGTTATAATAATATTCATTGATATCATAAAATTTTACCCCGGAATTTGAATAGGATACGTCCGGCTTGCCTTTTAACTCGTCTTCGGCGTTGCACCAAAGGGCACATATTAATGTCTCAACTTTCTGGCATCCTTCATAATGCTTTAAAAGTAGTTTACACTTTTTGTGTTTTATTTTTTATATTTTGGATTCGCGTCTTCGACCCGTGCCTTTCGTGTGTTGGTTACGCTTCGCTCCACGTCTTCGACCCGTGGTTAAAAAAAATAAAAAGTGTAAGATGCAAATGAAGGATGCCAACTTTCATAATAATTACCTCTAAGTAAATACTCTTTCTGCAAGCAGAAAGGATAAATTCGCATCCACAATGTTCGAGAAGGCTTAGAGCAAATGGTTGACCGTCCCTACCTCATAGGACTTTTACAGCACCATGATAGAGCCTCGGACTTGCGAGTACATCACAAGGGTATCTGTATCCTTCCGAACGTAGTGCTTAAAGCACTTAGTGTAGTCAACATGAGCTTTTGCAAGCTCCACCAAAATTCTGCAGAATTTAGGTGGGGTTATTGACAAGCTGCTCACTGTACAAAGCGGCTGTCAATTTTGCAATCCGCAAAGCATGTATCCTTACCTTATCTTTTCCCCTGATTGGATGATTTCTGAAAGTCATAACAATTCCTGTCATGGAAGCAATAAAGGAGTGAGCATAGAGTCTCACATCTTTCTCAACCCCGCTTCTCTCAAGAAGCTCAGAAAATTTATCAAAAAAAATCTTGGTTACTGAATCAAACTTGCCCATTATCGGATTTGCAAGATTATCCTTTAGCATGATATATGCAATCATCTGAAAAGTAGATTCATTCTGAAAAAGATGATCCACAAAAGCCAAGGCAAATTCTTCTATGCTTGCAGCTCCACTTTTTTCAACCATATTTTCAAAATCTTTGGTTGCAAATGAGATATTCTGAAGAAAAGCTTCAACAAACAACTCCTCCTGACTTGGAAAATATCTGTACAGTGTTGCGGGAGAGACCCCTGCTTCCTCTGCCACATCCCTCATGCCAACATCATAAAAATGCTTTTTTGCAAAAAGTAAAAGAGCTGCTTCAATAATGATCTGTTTCCTTGCATCTCTTTCCCTCTCTTTTAATTCTGCAAATCTGGATTCACCAGCCATTTTCAACCTCCTGAATTATATGCATTCTCAACCTCCTGAATGTAAATATCTACTCCTGAATTATATGCGAATAATGATATTATTAATGAACAGCTATCATCTATTTTTATCTCTGACAAGGAAAAAATAAAATTTTGCATTCCGTCACAGCCTGTCGACCCAAGGTTCTAATTTTTATATAGCCCCGCATCTTCGGCCCAGGTGGCAGGGATATTGACATCATCAATTAATTGATATACAAAAAGCAGGGTAAACATAAAGCATAGGTCTAATTTAATTACTAATTCCCCTTAAAATGTAACAGTTTTAAGACATAATTAGTAGATAGGTTAGACCACAGGGTATCCTTGTGGGTAGCACTTTGAGATTTTCCCAGTCTTTAACCCTGTAAACCCCACAAGCGACTCAGGGAAACTAAACCGGCTTGCCGGTATTTAAGACCTTCAAATTA
>JAYEHB010000472.1:0-4963 GCA_034659375.1 Thermodesulfobacteriota bacterium | reverse complement strand
GTTTTCTTTATCTTTTATATTTCCAACAACATAACAAATTTTTTGTTTATATCTTTTTAAGGAGGAGCAGTTCAGATCAACTCCAACTGTTTTAAGCCTTAAGCCAAGATTTTCTCTATCCCTGAAAAGAAGAATATCTGTATAATGATCAGCAAAAGACTCTTTTTCTGCAACAATCTCTTCCTGAACAATCTTGACAAACCTATGATTGGCAAAAACAGTGATGCCCTCACTGGTGCCGGAAACAGTCTCACAACGAAATCTTCCAGGATAAGAAAACCAGAGCTTTTCATCCACCTTAACTGAAAATTCCTCTGTAATGGACAGATCTTCATCACTGGAATAAGCCGCATCATGGAAAACAGCCTTATAAATAGAGATATCTTTGCCGGCACGCCGGTTCAGCAATTCCCGTTTCTGATAAACCACAAGACCTGCAGGTTTAACAATTTTCCGGGTAACAAGCTCCAGGATATGGGGACCCTGGAGCACGTAACTTACTCCTGTTCCTGAAAACAAAAATAAAAAGATTGTCCCAAAAAACATATAAAACAAGTACTTTTTAAACATGAACATCACACAAACAGATCCTCTGGAAACAGAGCACCATTTCCAAGCTCCTCTTCAATCCTGATAAGCTGATTATATTTGGCAACTCTGTCACTTCTGGACAGAGAACCGGTCTTAATCTGCCCACTGTTAACTGCAACAGCAAGATCAGCAATAAAGGAATCCTCTGTTTCACCTGATCGGTGGGAAACAACAGTGGTATATCCAGACTCCTTTGCCATCTGAATTGTATCAAGGGTCTCAGAAACTGTTCCAATCTGGTTTAATTTGATAAGAATGGAATTTCCTATTCTGTCAGCTATCCCCTGTTTAAAGATATCAGGATTTGTAACAAAAATATCATCACCCACTATCTGTACAGAATCTCCCAGACGCTGGGTCATCATTTTCCAATTATCCCAGTCCTGTTCAGCAAGACCATCCTCCAGTGAAACAATAGGATATTTCTTGATAAGCTCTTCATAATAGTCCACAAGCTCATCTGCTGTAAGCTCTTTTCCTTCTGCTGCAAATATATATTTTCCATCTTTATAAAACTCATTTGCAGCAGAATCTAAGGCAATTCCAATATCCTTACCAGGTCGATATCCTGCAGCTTCAATGGCGTTAATAATATATTCCAAAGCCTCTTTATTTGATTTCAGATTAGGTGCAAAACCACCTTCATCGCCAACACTCGTGCTTAACCCGGCCTTTTTTAAAATTTTCTTTAAAGAATGAAAAGTCTCAGCACCCATGCGTACAGCATCAACAATTGAAGCTGCACCAAATGGACAGATCATGAATTCCTGAATATCAAGATTATTGGCTGCATGGGCTCCGCCATTAATAATATTCATCATTGGTACAGGAAGAATTTTTGCATTTATTCCTCCAATGTGGCGGTAAAGGGGAATCTCACAGGCATTTGCAGCTGCTCTTGCTGCTGCCATGGAAACACCTAAAATGGCGTTGGCTCCAAGTCTTGATTTGTTATCAGTACCGTCAATGTCAAGCATGCTCCTGTCAAGACCGGCCTGATCTATTGCGTCAAACCCGATTATTTCAGGTGCAATCACCTCATTTACATTTGCAACTGCATTAAGAACCCCTTTGCCCAAATACCGATTTTGAGCATGATCTCTCATCTCAAGAGCTTCACGGGTTCCAGTAGAAGCACCAGAAGGAACTGCAGCACGCCCATTGGCACCACATGCCAGAATAACATCTACTTCAACAGTGGGATTCCCTCGGGAATCAAGAATTTCCCTTGCTTTGACCTGAATTATTTCAGTCATTTTTTTCCCCCATATTAATTTTTGAAAATTTCCAATATCAAATTTCTAATCACCATAGTATTTACTCCCAATGAAAAATTATGTCAAGATTTGCAAAAGGAATCCAAAAAAGAGTTTTGATAAATCATTGACAAACCGCTTATAAAACTGCAAGAATTGTAATTTTATATGAAACTAAATAATTAAAAATTTTTAAGGAAACATAAAATGAAAATAGCTGTTACAGGCGGAGCAGGATATATTGGAACCCACACTTGTGTTGAACTTTTGGAAAACGGGTATGAAGTTGTTGTGATTGATAATTTGTGTAACAGCTCACAAGAGGCACTTAAAAGAGTTAAAGAGATAACAGGAAAAGAGCTTGAATTTTACAAAACAGATATCCTTGACAAAGAAAATTTAACCAAAGTTTTCAAAGACCATTCCATTGATGCTGTCATACATTTTGCTGGATTAAAGGCTGTGGGAGAATCAGTTGAAATACCATTGCAATACTATCACAACAATATAACCGGCACCCTGGTTCTTCTTGAGGTAATGAAAGAGAACCAGGTCAAAAATATTGTCTTTTCATCTTCAGCAACTGTTTACGGAGAGCCTGCCACCCTTCCTATTAAAGAAGATTTTCCTTTATCAGTAACCAACCCCTATGGCAGAACAAAACTGATGATTGAAGAGATATTAAAGGATCTATATTTTTCAGACAATTCATGGAATATTGCACTTTTAAGATATTTTAACCCGGTTGGAGCCCATAAAAGCGGAAAAATCGGCGAAGATCCAAAGGCAATTCCCAATAATCTGGTTCCCTATATTTCCCAGGTAATTGTGGGCAAACTTCCATTTGTCAATATTTTTGGTAATGATTATAATACCCATGACGGCACTGGTGTACGGGACTTTATCCATGTTGCAGATCTTGCCGCAGGTCACATAAGTACACTTCCCAGACTATTTGAAAATCCAGGTGTTGTGATTTATAATCTTGGAACGGGAAAAGGCATTTCAGTCCTGGAAATGGTAAAAGAATTTGAAAAAACATGCAGTAAAAAAATACCATATAAGATAACACCACGAAGAGCCGGTGATATTGCAGCATGCTATGCAGATGCGTCAAAGGCTTTTAAGGAACTTGGCTGGAAAGCTACAAAAACAGTAAAGGATATGTGCAAAGATTCATTTAAATGGCAGAAAAGCAATCCAGATGGCTACAAAAATTAAGGACAGGGTTATGACAAGATATATTACTCAATTTAAGAAAAGTATTAAAAAAGCAGATCTTAAACAAGCAAAAAGTCTATTGGACAATTTCAACATGGAGGAAGAAGATACAAAACTTCAAATTCTCCATGAGCTTGCCTTAGCTCCTGACAATACTGCATTAAATCTACTTTTGTATCTTGCCAGTATAGATATCAGGGATGATGAGATATACAACAGATTAATTCAACTTATTACAGACAGGGCACACTTAAATTTTGGTTTTGCAACGATTTTATACAAAATCTGCGACAAAAAACAGATATCAAAAACAGTGCCGTTAATGAAGCATATCCTTATACATGAGACCGACCCAGGCATTCTTGCTGAGACCATAAACGCAGCAGGAAAAAACAAAATTAAGGTTCTTGTAAAAAATGTTGCTGAGTACATCTATTATGGCAATGAGGAACTTAAGGCTCTTGCAGTAAGGGCTTTGGAAAGAACAGGTTCAACAGCAGCACTTCAAATACTTGAACAGGCTGCAGAAACTGTAAAATGTGATCAGAATATTCTTGATACTATTTCAGTTCTTAAGTCTGCTAATGAGCCTTTGGGCAAAGCTGATGGTAAACCTGAAAAATTAGAAAAAAGAGCAGAGAGTGACAAGAACAGGGAAAAAGAAAAAACAAGAGAGAGAGAGAAAATTAGTATAAAGAAAAAGGAGATTGATTCTCTGTATACAATGCTTGAGTCAAATAATCCTGAAGCAAGATTCAAGGCATTGGGCAAAATAGCTGAAATGGAACAGGATAATTCATCAAGGCTTGTTAAAAACCTTGAATCAGAAAACCTTGAATCAGAAAACCATGACCTGATAATAAATACCTTACGTATAATTTCCAAATCAATTCCAAATCACATGATAGAAGAGATCTCTGCTGTTTTAAGCCAAAAAAATATTAACCCCGGCATACAATTTGCGGTTTATGAAGCATTAAAGGCCTTCCCTGTAATCGAATCTGCAGCATTGTTAATTAAAGGCATTGACAATCCTGCCATGCATATCCGCATGTCTGCAGTAAAACTGCTGGACAAAAACCTTACTGATTTTGTTTATGCTGAAATAAAAGAGAGAATTGAATCAGGAGAACAGAAACGAGATATACTTGTACAGACCATTATTGATTCAAAATGTACAAAGATCATCGACTCTTTAATTAATTCTGATTCTTTTTCCTATATTGCAGACAACTATCTTGCAAAACAGGCCCCTTTATCCTGCTTACAAAAATTTATTGCAGTGTTTCACCAGCGGGGACTTAAGGCAAGAGAAAAAAAATATAAGGAGATGGCAGAAAACAAGAATCTACAGAAGAGACCTTCTGCCATAATCATCAGCTCTTTATCAACTGTTCTGAATCTATATGAAAAAATTCTCTTTTCAGGGGGTTTTGCTCCAAGAACTTTCATATCTGCCCAGGATGCTTTTGAAGCCATTGCAGAAGCAAAACCGGATTTAATTTTATCGGATCTGTTTTTAAATGATATGACAGGGATTAATTTTGCCATGGAGCTCAGGGAATTGTACAGTAAAAAGGATCTTCCCGTTATCATCTCAACAAGACAAAAAGATTTTACAGGAAATTTTTTAAAAAAAGAGTGTGAAAAAAAAGAAATAAACGGCATCCTTGAATTCCCTGCAAACATTAATCAGATAAAGGCTCTTTTAAATGCATAAAAAACCTGAGTTTATTGCTCTTGGGGCACGCCTTAAAGATTGCAGTTCCATTACAACCCTGGGGCTTTACCCCAACTTTTCCGATTATACTGCAAAAGAGGCTGAACTTATAAAAAATGCAGATAAAATCTTTTATCCAACAGCATTTTATGCAGATCTTTTCAATGCCATGGGC
>JAYEHB010000471.1:0-5008 GCA_034659375.1 Thermodesulfobacteriota bacterium | reverse complement strand
GGGTTTGGTTCTAACGTCGGCCATATATCCTGATTGCAGGAACAACGGAGGGGTCAGGCTTTTGTTATTTGTGTCGTTATCAAACCTTGAAGATACTTAACCAAAAAAGTCAAGATAATGACAATAACGAAAGCCTGACCCCACCCTCAAGTGGCCGAATATAGAACCAAGCCCGAAAGATCAGAACTTGCCACCACAAGGGTCTGTTTATCAATAACCGTATTAACACGCGATGTTCAAGTTTTTATATCTGATTTCTCGAAAATGGGGTCAGGCCTGACCCCTCACAGATAAATATCAACATTAAAAAACTTGATCATCGAGTAACAGCTTCTGTATGTCCATCTTCACTAAAAGTCAAGTATTTCATCTTTATGTCTGGCAAACCACTCTGCCATGGGGAGATGGACTCCGTCCAATGTGCCGTGCCTTGCTGCGTGTAAATATTCGGATCTTATGGCAAATATCCAGACATATTTTTTCTTTCTTGACTCACCTTTGATCATCCTGTAAATAAGCTTATTTTCATTGTTTAATGAATCAACTTACAGGTAAACAAAACAAAACTATACTATACTATACTATGACAACAGCAACAAACGCAATGGACAATGCACCAACCCTTTGGATAAATTTTATTCCTGAACTCAGGGAAATTATAATACTTGCCCTGCCAATTTTTATTTCACAACTGGCAATTATTGCAACAGGTTTTATTGACACCACCATGGCCGGTCATTTCAGTAATAACGCCCTGGCAGGTGCGGCAATAGGATCGAGTATATGCTTTCCCCTTATTATTGCACTGAACGGCGTGCTCATGTCCGTAACTCCAATAACAGCACAGCTTGTAGGGGCGGGAAGATATCTGGAAATCGGCCCCAAAGTAAGGCAGGCACTATGGATAGGCCTGTTTTTGTCAATTTTGATGATTTTTGGCAAAGAAAGTGTTGCTCCACTCCTTGGTGCAATGAAACTTTCACCGGAAGTAACAGCCATTGTAGAAGGTTATCTTAAAGGGATATCAATTGGTTTTCCAGCCATTGCAGGGTATTTTGTTCTGAAATCATTTGCCGAGGGTTTTGGGAAAACAAGACCCCAGATGGTCATTTCAATCATCACTGTTCTATTCAACTATTTTGCCAATGATATTCTCATCCACGGTAAATATGGTTTTCCGCAATTGGGCGGGGCCGGTTGCGGATGGGCCAGCGGACTTACATTCTGGGTGTTTCTTCTCTGCATGGTGTTCTATCTTTTTTCCAATGAAATAAGTAGTAAATCCGGTCTATTCTCAAAATTTGGCTTCCCTTCTCTACAAGGAATGTCTGAAATTGTTATCCTTGGACTTCCAATAGGCGGAACTCTTTTCATGGAATGCAGTATTTTTGCCTGTATTACCTTGTTTATCAGTATTTTGGGACCGGTAATTGTGGGAGGTCATCAGATAGCTCTGAATTTTTCAGGTATGATATTTTCAATCCCCTTAAGCATTGGTATGGCACTTACAATCAGAACAGGTCATGCAATCGGGAGAAAAGATCCAAAGGCTGCAAGGTTCACTTGTATCACGGGCTGCTTGTTTGCAATGGCAATTTCAATGATTACCATAAATTTAACTCTTTTTTTCTCTGAGCAGATTGTTTCAATCTATACCAAAGACCCTGACGTATCTAAAATTGCCGTATCCCTTCTCTTTTTCGGTGCTCTCTATCAATTTTCCGACTCAATCATGACAACTTCCCAGGGAGCACTCAGAGGTTACAAAGATGCTAACATGACGCTGATCCTGACCTTTGTGGCATACTGGGTGATAACAATGCCCCTTGGCTATACAATAGCCATGACAGATCTCATCATTCCAGGGATTGGTGCAAGGGGATTCTGGTTAAGCCTTATTGCAGGCCTTACCATTTCAGGAATTTTTCTGGTATTCAGGCTAAACTTTGTAAGTGCAAAGCATATTAAAAGTAAATATTCGGCCAGCACCCCATCTTCGCCCATTTTGGCCTGCTCCCATAGCGTTAATGTGCCCTTTGGTGCAACGCCGAAGACGAGTTAAAAGGCAAGCCGAACTGTGGATTTATTTTTGCAGGAGTCCTGACAATTTGATGAAGGCAGCCCATTAAAAAGCTGAACATCATAAGCTTTTTTGTAAAACAGATTTCTCTTGATCATCTCATCATGATCTCCTTTTGCCTCAATTCTCCCGTTTTTTAACACATAGATTCTGTCACAGGATGTAATGGCAGAAATTCTGTGTGATACAATAACAATAGTTGTGTTCTGTTTAAATTGTTTCAGTCCTGTTATTATTTCTAAAGCTGTATCTGTATCCACCTGACTCACAGGATCATCAAGAATTATTATCTCTTTTTTTTGAACAATGGTTCTTGCAAGAGCAATTCTCTGCTTTTGGCCCCCGGAAAGTGTAATTCCTCTTTCGCCCACCAGGGTTTCAAGACCAGCCGCCATATTTTCAATGGTGTTTTCAAGCACTGCAAATTTTATAACACGAGCCAGCTCTTTTTCTGACACATCCCTTCCCATGAGAATATTCTCCCTGATTGTACCTGAAAAAAGAAAAGCTTCCTGGGGCATGAATGCAATTTTTTCCATTAGGGAGTCAAGGATGTGCCCCTTAATATCTTTTCCATTAAAACATATTTTTCCGGAATCAGGGTTATAAAGCCTTGGTATTAGCTGTACCAGGCTTGTCTTCCCACTTCCCGGCGGACCTGTTATACCGATAAAAGTTCCTGCATTAACAGTAAATGAAATATTTTCAAGCACATTCTCACTTAAATCAGGTAACACTGAATCATATGAAAAACAGATATCCTTAAATTCAATTGAGCATAAAGAGTCATTAAAGGGTAAAGCATTTAAGGAATCAGAGACATCAGACTCTGTTTCTATAACTTTTTCAATTCTTTTAAGGGAAGCAAGCCCCCTTTGCACAAGATTGATCATCCACCCGATTGCAATCATGGGCCATGCCAGAAGCCACATGTACTGGATAAAGGCAACAAGCTCTCCAGGAGACAGCAGATCCTTTATGACAAGATAACCTCCGTAAAAAATTATTATAAACATGGAGAGATTTAAGAAAAAAATCATCATGGGTTTTATAAGAGCTGTTACGATTGCCCTTTTAAAATTTTTCTTAAAATAGTTTTTTGAAGCTTCTTCAACTCTTCTGTTTATGATTTTTTCATAATTATAAACTTTTAAAATTCTAATGCCATAAAAACTCTCCCTGACAAGCTCTGTTAAAAAAGAGTATGATTTCTGGGCACTTGAATGAAAATCGTGCATTCTCTTGCCAAGCATTTTTGCAGTGAGAATCAACATGGGCATGGGAACCAGGGCTATCAATGTGAGTTTCACATTCATATACAGCATAAAGGCAATTGTTGATCCGCCCAGAAAAAAAGCATCTGTCAGAGCAATCATACCAATGCCAAAGGCCAGTCTTACATGGTTTATATCACTTGTGGCACGGGCCATGAGATCCCCTGTTTTTACCCTGTCATAATACCTTGCATCAAGTTTAAGAATATGGGAAAAAAGATGTTCTCTAAGCCCCATTTCCATGAGCTTTGCAGTGCCCATGAGAAGAATTCTCCACCAGTATCGTAAAAGAGCAATACAGCCCCCGGACAAAACAATTGCACCTGTATATTTTAAAATTAAATTTATATCAGGCTCAGTCACTGCAAGGGTATTAACTGCCAGTTTAACCATCCAGGGGATAGCAAGCTGAAAAAAATCCACCACAATGAGCAAAAAAATGCCCACTGCAATTTTTCCTCTATTATCTTTAAAATATGGCACTATGATATTTGGAACCATGCTAAAACCTTTTCTATCAGACTAATGCTGACTAATGCTAACTTTGAGTTAATAATTATGAAAAAACCCGCTTTTTGTCAAGGAGAAAGTCCCGGTTATGTCCTTTAATAAAAATTTAAAGTAATTGACTTTCATTTTTTTTATTGTGGCCGATGCGTTTACCACGCTCCGGCCGTGCCGGTATTCAGAGTAAATGAAACAAGACGAATTGAAATCAAACCAGGTAAAAAAACGTTGCTTTGTCAATGAATTAATGTTTTAAAAGAAAAACAGTAACCAAAACTTAATACAATTTAAGGCATTCTTCATGATGCCCCAAAAGTAGTTTACAGTTTTATTGGGCGGTGAACCCCGAAAAATTGAAAATGTAAATCCAAAAAATGTACACTGATCAATATAACCGGCATGGCCGGAGCATGGTTATTGAATCGGCCACAACAAAGAATGAAAGTCATTTGATTACAATAGTTAAAAGGACTTTCATATATAAGGATGCCTAATGTAATGTAATGTAATAAATTAAAAGGAGATTTTATGGTTAAACGAATTTTCAGAGCAATGATCGCATTAGCAGCTTTTTCCCTTTTTTTTCCATTTTATCTGTCAGCGTCCCAGAATATGGATGCCGATGCTATTTTGGGACAATGGACAACCAAAAACACTAAGTCTGTTGTTACAATTTTCAGGAATAATGATTCCTACTCCATGAAAATTGTTTGGCTAAAGGAACCATTGCAGGATAATGGTGCAAAAAAAGTTGATGAAAATAACCCTGATATTGAAAAACAAAAGACGGAAATCATCGGGCTTGTCATTGGTTCAGGATTTAAATTCAAAGAAGACAACCTCTGGGAGGATGGACAAATTTATGACCCTGACAATGGAAAAACATATTCCTGTAAACTAACCCTTGATAAAGAAAAGCTGAAAGTCCGCGGATTTATAGGATTTTCCCTGTTTGGCAGAACAGAAATCTGGCAAAAAAAAAGTGAGAACTAACTCTCCCTTTGTCTGGTTAAAAACCTGGCCTATCCATTTTTCTGTTGCTTCTAATAGTTTTATATAGTAAAGAATCTTTTTTTTGTGGACAAGTGGAATCCTGCATAACAAATTCTCCCTCATCATGGCAGACCGTTCTGTCATGGTAGTTTTT
>JAYEHB010000470.1:0-5019 GCA_034659375.1 Thermodesulfobacteriota bacterium | reverse complement strand
TTTTCGAGACGTTCCAGCAGGTCCTTGCATTTCCGGGCCTTCAGACCGCCATTGGGTCGTTTCCACTCCAGGAGTTCACATACCGTGTGGGCAAGCTCGGTGCGGCTGATGCTGCCGCATAAGGTAAGCGGCGGCGGGCTTATCCCGCCGTCCGCTTGACCGCATGGTAGAATTATTCTCTCCTCATATCAGGCAAAATCGGCAACAGGAACATTTCGATTTACAGCAAAACTCTGACGATGAAGTTTTATACGCTCAATTTCATGTGAGCTACCCAAGCCTAAAAGGCCTGGGCTTCCTGCTTCACAGAACCGTGCGTACTGGTTAGGGAGCTACAAGAATATAAATTACCCGTATGCAGGTTCGATATTCAGTAATCTTCCGCACTTTTAACGATAACGGGTATTATTATTGTTTGTAACTCCCTGACCACGCTCCGGCCGTGCCGGTTATAGAAAGGTAGCTTTTTGTTATTTGATACAAAAACGAATCAACAATGTTTTTTTGTAATGGAAATGCCATGTTTTTTAAATTTTCTGACAACAGAGGGTTGACTGATTCCCAAAAAGCCGGCTGCCTCCCTGGTGGAACGGCATTTTTCCGCTGCCAGTGTTAACATCTCATTTTCAGCCGCCCATATTTTTTCTGCCAGGGTGCTGTTGTTTTTCATAGGGTGCGATTTTTTTTGATCGGTCATGGTTTTTCCCAGGGCACTCATCAGATAATCGTCCAGGGACCGCCTGTCGCTCATGACAATGGCCTGCTTAATGATATTTATCAGTTCACGGACATTTCCCGGGAAATCATAAGCTTGAAGCATGTCAAAGGTCTTGTAACCGATTCGTGTTCTGCGATTGTACTGTTTATTATATTTTTTAAGGGTGATTCTGACCAGTTCAAGAATATCCTCGGGTCTGTTCCTCAATGGCGGAATTGAAAGTGTAAATGTATTGAGTCTGTGCAGAAGATCCAGTCTGAATTTTTTCATCATTGTCCGGGTATCAAGGTTCCGGTTTGTGGCTGCAATAATTAAGCAGTTGATTTTTTTTGGAACAATGCCGCCAATGGGCATAATTTCATGATCATCCAGGCACTTCAGCAGCTTGGCCTGTACTCTAACAGGCATTTCCCCAATTTCATCAAGGAAAAGAGTTCCCCCGCAAGCCAGTTCAAATAATCCTATTTTTCCATTTTCACTGGCCCCGGTAAACGCTCCCCTTGTATACCCGAATAATTCCGCTTCCAGAAGATTTTCCGGCAGTGCTGCACAGTTGATCTGAATGAACGGTTTTTTACCACCGGCACTGTATTTATGAATAAATTTTGCCAGCAGACCTTTGCCTGTGCCGGATTCTCCCTGGATCAGAATATTGGATGCACTAATGGCAGACAACTTTAAGGCCAGTCTAAGGGTCTGCTTCATTGAATCGCTCTTAGCCACAATATTATTTTGTTTTAATTCAAGCAGGGTTAACTCGGTCAGCTCATCCTTTATTTTTTCAGATTCCAGTCTTGCAATTGCCAGTTCTTCTCTCATGCTTTTTATAAGGGACATATCACGTTCATTTATAACTACAAAAGAGATATTATGTTGATCATCAAAAACAGGAGTTCCAGTCACCAGCAGCGTGTATTCGGACCGTGGTGTCGTCTGAATCACACTTACCTGGCGTTTTGTATCCAGGACTTCCTGGGTGGCTGACCTGTCAATCTGCCTTTGTTTTACAAGAGTCCTGACATTTTTACCCTGGACCTCGGATGCCTTTATCCCGTTTAAGATTTCAGCTGCCTTATTGAGTTTAAGAATTTTTCCTTTAGCGTCACAGATCATTAAACCATCAGCAGACCGGTCAAAAATTGTCTGGAGATAACTCATTGTGGTCTGTGGTGAATCATCTTTCATAAACAATTCTTCCGTTAAAAAGGGTTAAATCTATTTTTGTTTCGGCAATCTGGCTGGGATTAATTTTAAAGATGTCCCGGTCAAGAACAATCATATCTGCAAGTTTTCCTTTTGAGATGGATCCCAGGCGGTCACCTGTCCCCGTTGCTGCAGCCGGGGTAATAGTATATCCTTTAACCGCCTCTTCAACGCTGAGTGCCTGTTCCATGTACCATCCCTTTTCTGGTGTGTGGTCCATCCGTTTCCTGTTAACAGCAGAATAAATTCCTGCCATAGGATTGGGATCTGCCACAGGTGCATCCGAACTGAGCATTAAGGGCACACCGGTTTTTAAAATGTTTTTCAGGTTATAGGCATATTTTCCCCTGGGTCCTGCACAATAATCAATCATGGAAATATCAAGGCTCAGGTTATTGGGCTGGCAGGAGACTGCAATGTTTTTCAAGGCTGAAAGTCTTTTCAGGTCTTCAGGTAAAATCATCTGAACATGCTCCAGACGATGGGGAATTATACACATGGTTGGCCCATGGTTTTCAATTCTCTGGAACATGCCTATTATCTCTTTGCCGGCCCGATCTCCTATGGTATGCACCATAACGCTTAACCCGGCCTGATCTGCTTTTAACGCAGCTTTTTCAATCTCTTCCACCGGGGTTAACGGCATACCAAAGTCTGCATCAAGGTATTTTTCTGTCATCCAGCCGGTTCTTGCCCCCATGCCGCCGTCGGCAAAAAATTTTAAATAACCGATCTTGAGCAGATCATCTCCAAAGCCTGTAAAAAGACCCAGATCAACGGCCTGATTTGTCATCTCGCCGGGAAGGGCCACATGGCAGCGGATATGAAGTTTATTTTTCCGCCTGAGACTCTGCCATGCTTTTAGTGCATCTGCACCCTCAATCCCTCCCATGAGCCGGATATCATGGATTGAAGTCAGCCCCAGTTCATGGGCATCGCCCACGGCTTTCTGCATGTTTTCAAGCACTTTTGCCTGGGAAAGCCCCGGCAAAACATTCCTTATCAGATTCAGGGCAAGTTCTTTTAGAACACCTGTGGGGTTTTTTAATGCATCTTTTACAATCACACCATCTTTGGGGTCAGGTGTTTTAGAATTTATTCCGGCAAGCTTTAAACCAAGGGAATTGGCAACACCCAAATGTAGATCACACCGCCAGATACAGACAGGGTTGTCTGGTGCAATCCTGTCAAGATCATATTTGTCAGGTATTTTATTTTCAGGCCAGTCTGATTCATTAAATCCATGCCCCAATATCCAGTTTCCCTTTTCAGTAACCAGAACCTTTTTTAAAACAGCTTCTTCCATCTCCTTAAAAGAGCAGACATGTGAAAAATTAATGCTGTCATAGTTTAATGCCCACTCATAAAAATGAAAGTGTGTGTCAATAAATCCTGGCAGCACCAGCTTTTTATCAAGATCAATCACATTTGTTTTTTTTGATGCCAGACCCAGAATTTCGCTGTTAGACCCGATGCTTAAAATCTGGCTGCCTGATATAGCAACCGCCTGGGCCGTGGGATGGAAGTTATCCTGGGTTTGAATATTGCCATTATGTAAAATAATATCCGGAACAGTTTTCATTAAATGGTAAATCCTTGTTGAAAGGGGTCATTATCTTCAACGATAAAATGATGAACACCTGTTAAATAGGCCATACCCTTAATCTGGACCGTAAGTCCATCCATTGATCCAATTTTTTCTTTTTTTACAATCACAGCCTCAAAAAATGTACCAAGGGGACTGTAATTGGTATATTTCTGATTTATTTTAATTTTTCCGAAATGATGAAGAAGAGTAAGTTTAGCAGCAGTACCCGTACCGCAGGGTGACCTGTCTGCATGGGATTCACCGTAAATTACCATGCCTCTGCCAGAGGCTTTGCCTTGATCAGATTGGGAATCATAAAATTCCGTGACATCAATGGTTTTGACATCCGGTCTGAGAGGATGGGAGACTGTAAGCTGTTCATTGGCAGCATCAATAATTTTCATGCCCAGATCTGTTAAAAATTTCTTGTTTGCCAGAACAGGTTCCATGGACATTTGACTTGAATCAACCATGGCAAAGAAACCGCCGGCACAGACAAGGTCAACTTGTATTGCTCCAAATCCTTTTACCTCAATCTGCCGGCCTGTATCATAAACAAAGGAGGGCACCATATTGATGGCCACAGATTCGAGCTTATCACCATGAACAAACAGTCTGGCCTCCATAAGCCCTGAGGGGGTATCCACAGGCACACAATTTTCTCCCTGTTCAAGCTCAAGAAAACCTGTCTCTGCAAGTGTTGCGACAGCTCCTATAGTTGCATGTCCGCAAAGATACGGATACCGTTTGGCATCCATGTATATCAGTCCGAATTTTGCATTTTCAGTGACATTCCCGGTCACAATGGCTGCAAGAACTTTAGAACCCCTTGGTTCTTTTGTCAAAAGGCACCTTATATGATCGTAGCGGGATTTAAACCATTCAAGCTTGTCCATCATGGTTGTCCCTTTAATCTCCTCTAAACCATTGACGATTAAACGCGTGGTTTCACCTTCCGTATGAGAATCAATGGTTGTAATGCAATCATTAAAGCCCTTTGAAAATCTTGAAAAATCATTGAAAAAATTCATTATAAAAAATCCTTAGGGTTCACTCAAAAATTAATTACCAATTTTGAACGTAACTTACCAGGATGAATCGGCTTCTAACCTGAAGGTCACACGCAAAAGTGTAAAGTTATTTTTGAGTGAGCCCTTAATAAAGGGTGTTGAAATCGATCAGCCTTTTCTGAATAAAATCAGTCGGTTATCTCCATAATGATTGTTATGAGGTAACTTCCTGAAATAACTAACAATACATGCCAAAATAGAGGGTCGTTTTCAACACCCTTTAATTTACCCTGTAAGTGCTTACCGATAGTCGATATCAAGAGAGCCTGTGAGCGGTTATTTTTTTATAACCCGGCTTTTTCTTTAATTATACCTGCTTTGTCAGTATGTTCCCATGTAAAGTCAGGATCTTTTCTGCCAAAATGTCCGTAGGCTGAAGTCTTTCTGTAAATGGGGCGCAAAAGATCAAGTGTTTTAATTATTGCAGCCGGCCTTAAATC
>JAYEHB010000469.1:0-5021 GCA_034659375.1 Thermodesulfobacteriota bacterium | reverse complement strand
ACTATGTCAAATGGCAATAGTGTTCTACTGAGTAACAAAAAAGGAGTAAGCCCAAAAAAACTGAACTTAATTAAATACGGCAAAGGATTAACTTTTGAGCTAACTCCAACATGATAGAACATGCTGAGGTACTATCGACAATGGCTGATCTTAGAACCAAACCCCCGAATATGGCTTACATCCCCTACCCTGAAGGGATAGGGGTTTTACGCCATCCTTATAAAAAAAAATTTGAAGACCGAGAGGTGAATGTTTCTGTTCCATGCAGGATAGATCTGGGAGGAACCCTTGATATCAGTACCTTTTATCTCCCTTTAAATCATTTAAAACCATCTACTTTTAATATTGCCATTGATATGAGGACAAAAGTTACTCTCTCTCCCTTTAAGAATGGTTATATCAAGGTCAGTTCCAGGGGGTTTGACAGTGCTGAATTTAAAGCATCAGATGCTCCTTTTGATCATCCAATGGGGTTGATGTTTGCAGTTGCAAAATTTTTTAATGCACATGGCGTTCATATTAAAATTGATTCATCCTCACCTCCAAGAAGTGCTCTTGGGGGATCATCTGCAGCCGCTGTGGCTATTGCAGCTGCTTTTTTAAGTGTGGCTGGTAAAGAGACTGAACCTTCTAAGGCAGCTATTATTGCTCACTACATAGAGTCAAGCGTGGCAGGGGTTCCCTGTGGTTTTCAGGATCAGCTTGCAGCTGCCTTTGGAGGTGTTAACCAATGGCATTGGAAAATGGGAATAAACGGTCCTGAATTTACCCAGGAAAAAATATCCATGACCTTTGATGATGTAGATGGTTTTAAGAAGAATTTTGTTGTTGCATATTGTGGAATACCCCATGTTTCAAGTGATGTGAATAAAAAATGGGTTAATGGGTTTATTTCAGGTAAACATCGTGATAAATGGGAAGAGATTGTATTGATAACAAAAGATTTTTCCAATGCAGTAAAATCAAAAGATTTTTGTCTTGCAGGTTCTCTTATGAATAGAGAGACTGATATAAGGCTTTCCATGACACCTGATGTGCTTGATCCGGTTGGAAAAATGCTTTATAAAGCAGCTAAAAAAGTTGGCTGTGGAGCAAGGTTTACAGGAGCCGGAGGTGGTGGCTGCCTATGGGCCATTGGAAAAAGCAATGATATTAAAAAGGTGAAAACTGCCTGGGAAGATCTGCTTTTAAAAGAAGATCAGGCAAAACTGCTGGATACTGCAGTGGATTATAAGGGGATTTTGTTTACTGATAATTAATGGTTCACTCAAAAATTAATTACCAATTTTACGTGTGACCTTCAGGTTAGGAGTTGAGTCGCCTGGTAAGATACGTTCAAAAAATACGGCATATATACATTATGTGAGCAGGCCAAAATGGACGAAGATGGCCTGCTCACATAGCATTAGTATGCTACGCAGTCCCAAATAGACGAATATGAGGCACTGGCCAAGCATTTACATTATAACCTGAAGGTCACACGTAAGCCGAATATTTACCACAACAAAGATAGAAAGTCTATGATTACTGTAAGTTAGACAGACTGTCATATAAAAAACTACGAAGGATATCTGACAATATTTTAGTAAGTACCTAAGCAAAATTAATCCAGTGTTTTTCCCTATACTATTTTATGAGATTATTTTTGACAGGGTACTTAAAGAGAGAGAAAACAAATGAATTTTCAAGATGTTATTTTAAATTTGCAGAATTTCTGGGCAGAAAAGGGTTGTGTTCTCACACAGTCCTATGACATGGAGGTTGGTGCAGGTACGTTTCATCCTGCAACCCTTCTCAGGGTTTTGGGGCCTGAACCGTGGAAAACCGCCTATGTTCAGCCGTCCCGCCGTCCCACCGACGGCAGATATGGTGAAAATCCCAATCGGCTTCAGCACTATTACCAGTACCAGGTGATTTTAAAACCTTCTCCTGCAGATGTGCAGCAGCAGTACCTTGAGAGTATGAAGTCTCTTGGTATTGATCCTCTGGAGCATGATATCAGGTTTGTTGAGGATGACTGGGAATCTCCAACCCTTGGTGCTTCAGGACTTGGCTGGGAAGTATGGCTGGATGGAATGGAGGTGACTCAGTTTACCTATTTTCAGATGGCTGGAAGTATTGAACTTAAACCGGTTTCTGTGGAACTTACCTATGGGCTTGAACGGATCTGCATGTATCTCCAGGGTGTTGATAATGTGTATGATCTAAAGTGGAATGATACAATATCCTACGGAGATATTTACCACGAGCAGGAGGTGGAGCAGTCGAAATACAACTATGAGATTGCAGATACAGACATGCTCTTTGACCTTTTCAATAAATATGAGTCCGAAGCACTGCATATTATAGAAAAAGGGCTTGTGCTGCCCGCCTATGAATTTGGTCTTAAATGTTCCCATACCTTTAATCTTCTTGATGCCAGGGGTGCAATCAGCGTTACCGAGCGTACAGGATATATCGGGAGAATCAGAAAGATTGCCAGGGTCTGTTCAAATGCCTATGTTGCAAAAAGAGAAGAGATGGGATATCCTTTTATGCGTGACCTTCAGGTTATGCAGTCAAAGCAGGTGAAAAAATGAATGATCTGTTAATAGAAATAGGTGCGGAAGAGATTCCAGCCGGATATATTGTTCCTGCATTAAAAGCCTTTAAGGCTGATTTTGAGAAATCCCTTAAACAACAGCGTATTGAATATGGAAAAATAAGGTGTGTTGGTACCCCTAGACGGCTTGCTCTGATTGTTGAAGCTGTTTCTGAAATGCAGAGGGCCAGGACTTCCACAATTACAGGACCTCCTGAAAGAATTGGCTTTGATGAAAACGGCAAACCAACTATTGCTGCAGAAAAGTTTGCCGAAAAAGCAGGTGTTTCTGTAAGTGATATTACAATTCAAGAGAGTGGCAGGGGAAGATATTTAAGTGCAGTAAAAGAGGAAAAATGTGAATTTTCAAAAACCATTATAGAAAATATTTTGCAAAATTTGATTCTTGGTCTTCCTTTTCCCAAGAGCATGAGATGGGCTGACCTTTCCATCAGCTTTGCCCGTCCCATCATATCTGTGGCAGCACTTCTTGGAGATACACCTTTAAATTGTAAAATTGGTGATATTGATTCAGCTCCATATGTTTTTGGTCATCCTTTCATGTTTCCTGGAAAAAAGAAGATCAATAATGCTTCAGAATATGAAGATGTTCTTAAAGCCGCAGGTGTGATTGTTGATATTGATAAGAGAAGAGAGCTTCTTAAAAAAGAGATTGAACAAAAATGCAGCTCAATCCCCGCAAAGGATTGTGCATTAAAACTTTTAAAAGATGAAGAGCTTGTGGATATTGTTACAAATCTTGTGGAATATCCATATCCTGTGGTTGGAAAATTTGATGATGAGTTTCTTGAGCTTCCCGACGAGGTTCTTATTACTGCCATGAGGGAACACCAGAAATATTTTGCCATAACAGATGAAAATGGTAAATTAAAACCATATTTTATTGCCGTAAACAACACAAATGCAAAAGATATGGAACTTGTTGCAAAGGGGCATGAAAAGGTTATCAGGGCAAGACTTGCCGATGCCGGATTTTTTTATCATGTTGATCTTGAGTCAACAATGGATGATTTCGCTGAAAAATTGAAAAGAGTTACATTCCAGGCTTCTCTTGGGTCAATGTATGAAAAAAGGGAGAGACTTGTTCTTCTGGGAGAATATCTGACAGATCTTTTTGAGTCAAATGAAGATAAAGATCTTCTTAAAAAAAGTGTGGTACGGGCCGCAGAGATCTGCAAGGCTGATCTTGTAAGTCAGATGGTTGTTGAATTTACAAAACTCCAGGGTGTAATAGGGCGTTTTTATGCAGAAAAAGCAGGTGAGAGTGATGATGTTGCAAAGGCAGTTGAGCAGCATTACATGCCTCTGGCCTCGGGTGGTGTTCTGCCTGATACAACAACGGGACAGCTCCTTGCAATTGCAGACAAGATCGATACAATCTGTGGATGTTTTTCCATAGATCTTATTCCCACAGGTACTTCAGATCCATACGCTCTGCGCCGTCAGTCCCTTGGTATTATTCAGATCATGCAGGCAGGAGATTTCAGGTTTTCTTTAAGAGCTGTTATTGAAAAAAGTGTGGCTCTTTATGAATCAGACAGTGACAAGGCAGGTAAAATTACAAAAAAGATATTTGAGTTTATCAAGGATAGACTGGCCAATATGCTGGTTGACCGTGGATATTCCAGAAATGCTGTTAATTCAGCTCTTACAGTCTCATGTGACAATATTCCCGATGCTCTTTTAAGAGTAAAAGCCCTTGATTCTTTAAGAAAACTGCCTGACTTTGAACCCCTTGCCACAGCTTTTAAACGTGTGGTAAATATTTTGAAAAAAATAGAGTTTGATATTACAAAAGATCCTGATGAATCTTTGTTTGAAGATGAGGCTGAAAAAGCACTTTATAAAGCATGCCAGAATGTGGGCACCAGGGTTATGAATTACACTGAAATTGGTGATTATGACAGAGCTTTAAAAGAGATTGCATCTTTAAGGCCCGATGTGGACAGATTTTTTGATGATGTAATGGTAATGGTGGATAGTGAGGTTTTAAAGAATAATCGAATAGCTCTTCTCTCAAAAGTTGCTCTTCTTTTCAAAAATATAGCGGATTTTTCTAAAATATAAACACATATGATAATTGATAATTGATAATTGAGAATTGAGAATTGAGAATTGAGAATTGAGAATTGAGAATTAACAACTAACAATTGAGAATTAACAATTAACAACTAACAATTAATAGTTTCCAATTAACAGTTTTACAGCCTCGTTCCCAAGCTCCAGCTTCCAGCTTGGGAACGAGAGTAATGAGAGTTTTAGGAGCGAATATTTACCAAATAATTCATAACTCATAATTCATAACTCATAACTCATAACTCATAACTCATAACTCATAATTCATAATTCATAACTCATAATTCATAATTCATAACTCATAATTAATAAAAAGGGGTACATAATGGCAGGTTTTGATCCT
>JAYEHB010000468.1:3207-5028 GCA_034659375.1 Thermodesulfobacteriota bacterium | reverse complement strand
TCTCCTACCTGAGTCTGGTAAACTCAGGCTTTCTCAAAATCCGAAGATTTTTCAAAAGCTACTACTCTACAGGTATTGCAGCTTTTTAAAAAGCCGCTATCCCTTTAGGGTAGCGGTAGTTTACATTTATTTAAATTCCCCCTCTGGTATCATGGAGATTACGTTTTTAGGGCACTCTTTGGCACAAATTCCGCATCCTTTGCAAAAATCAAGATCCGCAGTAAAAAAACTGCTTTTCATCTCCATGCACTGCACAGGACAGTATATGGAACAGAACCCGCAGAATATGCAATTTTCCTCATCCACCACAGGCCTTTTGGTTCGCCAGCTTCCAGTATCAGAACATAGAAGCAGCTCTCCTGCATCAGACCATGGCCCCTGGTGACTAAAATAAGTATTTAATGACATTTCGATTGATTCCCCCTTTTAAGACTGAACCCACGCAAATTGGAAAACTTTTACTTATAACTACTTAATAGCCATTTTTTAGCCATATTGTAATCAGTATGTCAAGAGAAAAAAAAATAAAATTCACGAAATATTTTGCACAAATAAAAATAGTGGCATTCATGGTAATTTCAAATATTGCATCGCTTAAAAGACATCATAACAGACCAAAGCAGACCAAAGCAGACTATAGTTTTTAATCAAGCCGTCCAGAACCTGTGGGGATCAAATATACGTAAAGCCAGGAGTTCATCTTTTGATGGGATCTTTGTTTCACCCAGGGAGGGTGCAAGTTTAAGTTTCCACCCTGTTGAATCATAAATTTCCTTTAGAGTAACTCCTGGATGGAGAGAGACAAGCGTCATCTCTTTTGTTTTTTCATCAAACTTTAAAACACCTTTATCTGTAATCACCGTGGAAGGGCCTCCCCAGGGTAGTCCCTGATTTTCACGCCACCTGCCTCCTGTGCCAAAACCAGGAGATGTAATAAAATCGACTTTTTCAACAAACCGATGTTTCCTATGGGCCATGATGATAATGTGTCTCCTGGCAAGGCATGCAAGATCACAGGCTCCGCCACTGCCTGGAAGACGGGTGGAGGGCTCTTTAAAATCTCCCACATATGATGTATTAAGATTCCCAAAACGATCCACCTGGGCTCCGCCAATAAAACTTACATCCACGCAACCCTGCTGAAGAAGCCCCATCATATCCCATGTACTGGAAAGCCATGTGGCGTTACTTAGATTAGGCAGATCCCCCATGGTAAGAATGGGCTCAGGTGCGGCATCATCCCTGACTATCCCCAGTTCATACAAACCTGTGGCATTGGGGGCGTAAAGTTTTTTTGCCAGTAAAAACCCAAGCAGAGGCAGACGCATTCCCACAAAAACAACTTCTCCATCACTGATTTCTCTGGAAGCAGCCGCAACCATAAGTTCTGCTGGAGTATATTTCTCTTTATCCATATCTATTAATCCTCTCTGCCTGAATCGGCCTGTTCCCTGTTCAAAGAACAGCACGCTCTATAAACCGTTAAAGACCAGGGTCATACAAGCATGACTCCATGAACAACTGATCCCATGGGCATGATATCCCAAAAGTTGAGTTAATACCCGTAATCAACAACCTCTGATTTTACGCTCCTGGTAATGCCCAGGGAGTTGAGACGTTCTTTACCAATTAAAGATAGATACTCATTGAAATTGCCGGTACCATAGACATATTTCTCAAGCCATTTTAAATAAAGTTCCCTTGTTTTGCTCTCTTTTTTATATTGAAGAAAAGCTTCATGATCTCTGTTGTAAAATCCCGGCACAGGGGAAGGATACCCGCCAAAGGGAAGATGAACAACCGCACTGACCTTAAATCCAG
>JAYEHB010000468.1:0-3107 GCA_034659375.1 Thermodesulfobacteriota bacterium | reverse complement strand
AGTTCCCTTGTTTTGCTCTCTTTTTTATATTGAAGAAAAGCTTCATGATCTCTGTTGTAAAATCCCGGCACAGGGGAAGGATACCCGCCAAAGGGAAGATGAACAACCGCACTGACCTTAAATCCAGGAAACAGAACCCTTGAGGGATCACTGGTTATTAGATCCTTTGGCACAATCTCTTCTGCTGTAACTATGATATTGCGGCTTGCAAGGCATGCCTCTTTTGTTATTCCTGTATTACCCCAGATATGAGAATTACCGTACTTATCCGCCCGCTGGAGATGAACAATTGCCACATCAGGATTAATTGCCTTAACTGCTGTAAGAGTATCACCTGTTATGGGACAGGAAAATTTTTGCAGCATATTGTTTGTTTTAAAAAGATCACTTCCAAGGGCTGTCCTTGACGGCATAAAGGGAACTCCCATGGCACCTGCGGTAAGTGCAAGGGAAATAGTAAAATTTGAATGATCCTCAACATTAAGAGAACCATTTTCCACAGCCCGCCTGAAGTTATACCCTGACCCTGTAATAACATTGCCCACCCAGGCAGCCCTTATTTTTGCAACTATTCCTGCACCAATCATCTGATCAAAGAGGATATCGGATATGGGTCCCACAAGGGTAAGATCTTTCCTCTTCTGCCTTATAATTTCATGACCTGCTGCAAAAGGGATAAGTGTTTCATAACATGAGCACATGGCAACTGAAGAACCATCTGGAACAAACCTGTCAACAGCCTCGGACATATCCATGAGTTTTTTATCAGCCATTTTTAACCTTTATTTTAAAATTTCAGACAAAAGCTTTGTTAACATATTTCAATCATTGGGTTTTCATGGGTTGAAATGAGAATACCGTGCTCCGGCCAGTTTCTGCCCTTTAGGGTATGCCGGTTATAAAACAAGGCATTTTATTTCTAATTCTCAATTCATTGATTTCAAACTATTAAATATTAAGCAACCTTAATAGAAGGCTTCAAAATTTCAGAATGCTTCAAAAATAGTTTACACTTTTTGTACTTCATTTTTCGTGCCTTTCGTGTATTTCGTGGTTAAAAATACAAAAAGTGGACAGTGGAAAATAAAGGATGCCAATATTACAGCAAATTAACGTTAAACTCTATTTGCATTTGCAGTAAAGATAACGTTAATATAAAATTGATGGATAAGTCAAGCAGCAATTCTGCACGCCGAGGATGTGAGGGGGCGGTCGTGTAACTGGTTTTCCTACCTCAACAGACTGTTAAAGAACTGAAAAAAACATTTTTCACTCGCAATATGTAACTATTATTTGCGCTATAACAAACTATACTCTGTGGTATCACCTGTCGGGTTTTGCATTCCGTAACAGCCTGTCGATAATGCTTGACCATCAAAATATTGACAACACGCACACAATGGCTTACCATTCGGACATGAAAGACTTTGAATGGAATAAGGAGGGATCTTCCAAAAAAATAATCCACGCATCTTGCTTGTCTTTTTGCCCGTCTCCTGCGTTGTGCCAATGGGACGTATTTCAATATGCCCCATTACCGTGCCTTTAAGACGAACAACCCGATCATACAAATTGGCCTGCGCAATATACGTATATTATTTTCTTCCAGATCCCTTACTGAAAACAAAATAATATTTCTTTTGCCAATAACAAAGCGGCAAAGATCATGCCAAAAACAATATGTTTTTATTAACAAGCAGTTGAAGCGGACAGAGGTTCGGGGCGTATAGCAATATCCGTGCAAAATAATTTAATGTAAAAGAACTTTAACTTGTTAAGTTTACATTAACGCAACACTAACCTAACACCGATCAGGGGCAATATCCTAATTGGCATATCATTAACAAAAGGAAAAAATACAATATGAAAGCAATAAGTTCAAAAGATACACTAAGCCTCTCTATACCGGAGAGAATATTATTAGTAGAAGATATATGGGATACAATTGTTGAAGAAATTAAAGGAACAAAAAATTTGACCAATGAAGATAAAAAAATAATAGACCAGAGATTGGAAGCTTATAACAAAAATCCTGATGGCATATCTGAATGGAAAGATGTATATAATAGGATAATCGAAACTAATGAATTATAAACTTTCTATTACTCTGGAAGCGGAAGAAGATTTAAAGGAAACCTATTTGTGGTATGAAAGCAAACGAAAAGGCTTAGGGCATGATTTTCTTCTTCAAGTAGATGCCAAACTTCAATTAATTGAAAGAGATCCCCTTCTTTTTACAGAACAGTACAAAGGAGTCCGCTGTAGTTTAACCAAACGCTTTCCTTATAAGATACTTTATCATACAGAAGGTCAAAATATAATTGTGATAGCTGTTATTTACGGTGGAAGAAGTCCTAAATGGATGAAGCAAAGAATAAGGGTGAGTAAATTCATGTAATCGAAACAAAGGGGTCAAAAGACAAAAGGGTCAAGTCTACTCTTGATAAATGGGGTCAGAGTAAAATTAAATATGGTTACGTCCATGCCTGCATGGATGGGGAATGTTGACCCATCATGGTCCAGCCACCCAATCAATGCCTTGGGAAACCCCTCTGATTTGTGTATACCCCATTCAAAATATATTTTGATTTTTAATTTTAATTTAAGCCCAATTATCCTCTGACCCCAATTATCATTTTACTCTGACCCCAATTATCAATTATCTGACCCCAATTATCTTTGAATATCCGCCTATACTGCAAAATTTATAATTTTTTAGAAGAGTGTTTTTTTCTTTAATATTCATTTCAGAATATTTTTTTAGCCGAACCGGATTTAAATGAATATAGCGTGAGACTTCTTTAAGATATGTATCTGCATCTATCAAGAATGATTTATAGCGTCCCTGGTACAAATGACCTGAACGTTTATGACGTTTGTTAAATGCATAAGTATATGAAATGTTGAAATGACGCATAAATTTTGATAAATTGCCGTCAGGAGTTGTTAAAAGAAAATGAAAATGGTTTGTCATACATACATAGCACAAAAGCGAAATATTATACACGTCAAGAGACTCGGACAGTTTTTCAAGAAAAAGCTTATTATCTTCCTCGTCCAGATAGATGCTCTGTCTTTCATTTCCCCGTGAGGTTACATGATAAAAA
>JAYEHB010000467.1:13469-18356 GCA_034659375.1 Thermodesulfobacteriota bacterium | reverse complement strand
GTGGTTTATTTTTAGATGCTGATATTAACGCTTCTCTTAATATTCTGCACTTGGGAGCCTATAGTCCTCAAGCCTCATATATAAAACAGGATAAATAGATATATTTATTGATATTTTATATAACTATGCTTCTTATATTCAATTGCTTTATTGATAAAGGCATCAGCCCATGAAGGAGTTCCAAGGGCATGGATATGGGTGTAGGTTCCCAGAACATTTTTCCAGCAAAACCCATCTCTTTTATCAATAATACCTTTTCCCCGCTCCATGTAAAACGCCATATCCTTTTCCTGGAAGTCTATATCAAGAATAGTGGAGTATCTGAATTCATGACCTTTTATAATCTCGTTCTTTTTAAAAAAGGAATTATCATTGACCACCTTCACCTTTGTGTAGCCGTGCCCCACAGGCTTTTTTGAGAGTCCAAAGGCAATGGGAAGCACTCCTGACATGGGAAAAATTGTTCCCTCAAGGAGCAGACTTTTACCAAGAAATATCAAACCGCCACATTCTGCATATATGGGGAGTCCATGTCTTGCAAGTTTTTTAAGATTATCCCGAAAATCTTTGTTCGCTGCAAGTTCAGCAGCATGGGTTTCAGGAAAACCACCTCCCATATAAATGGCATCCACATGGGGAATGCACCTATCTTTTAAAGGACTTATAACTTTGAGTACGGCACCCTTTTTTTCCAGGGCATCCAGATTGTCAGGATAATAAAACTGAAAGGCAGAGTCTTTGATAACACCTATTACAGGAGATTCATCTTTTAAAACAATTTTTTGTAAGGTTCCGGTTTTAAATATAAACTCATCTGATTTGATGTTTTCCGGTTTGATGTTTTCAGGTTTTATGGTTTCCGGTTTTATGTTTTCAAGTTCAATACCTTTAAATTCGTTTTTTTCATCTTCAGGCAGCTCGTCTGATATTTTTTGACAAGCACTGTAAAGAGCATCAAGATTGATATTCTCCTTTGCAACCTTTGCAGCAGCATTGATGGAAGCAGTTGTAAAAAGATGCTCTGCCGAAGGAATCAGCCCCATGTGTCTTTCTGGAAAATCTTCTGCATTTAATTTTGGAACAGCACCAAAGACAGGTATATTACAGTATTTTTCAATATTGTCTCTTACCTTGCCCTCATGTCTTTTACCGGCAACACGGTTTAAAACAATACCCATGATATTTAAATCAGGATCAAAATGCATGCATCCCATGACAAGAGCCGCAATGGTACGGGTAGCTTTGGTACAATCAATAATTAGAAGGAGAGGGATTTTTAATAATTTTGCAATCTCAGCAGTACTGGTTTCACCCTGTACATCAATACAGTCGTAGAGACCGCGATTGCCTTCTATGATTGCAATATCTGAATTAAGAGAATTTTTAAGAAAGGATTTTTTCACCTGGAGCGGAGTACAAAAAAAAGTGTCCAGATTATAGCAGGGCCGACCAGCTGCCTTGGCAAGCCAGCCGGCATCAATATAATCAGGCCCCTTTTTAAAAGGCGCAATTTTTATACCAAGCTCTCGCCATGCAGCTATTATACCAAGGGAGATTACAGTTTTACCTGTACCTCCACGCAACCCTGCAATGGCAAGTCCTGATTTTTTTTTATTTTGCTGCTGCATGGAAAAAAAAGAATGTTACTTCTCACCCTCAGCCTCAGCCTGTTTACCCACACCCTTGAGACTGTACATGGTAGTGCTGCCGCTGGACCAGTACTCAAGAACTTCCTCTTGAACCAATTTAGTAACAACTTTTTTTATGGGTCTGAGTTTATCATCGGGAAAAATCTTCTGAAATTCCTTAAAATAAAATTTCGTCTTTGTTTTTGACTTTTTTGTAAAATAATCCACAACTGCTTTGGTGGCTGCTTCATGGTCATCAAGAAGATCACTCATATCTGTTACCCCTCTTTTGTTTAAAAATAATATAGACCGCAGGTTATAAAAACAATAAAGCCCCGCCCATCCTTGTGGACGGACGGGGTTTATCAAACGATCTCTGAGTTGATCAATTCAAACAAAAATGCTCTTAGAATTTAAACTGACTTGACTGACGCCAGGTGTTATATGCCTGCTGACGGAAATCATCAATAAGATGATGTGTAAAATCAAGCTCACAGACTTCAAAAAACTTTTCCCATCCAATTCTCTCAGCCCATTCACCAAGACGTTCATATTTGTTGGCACCCTTTGCATAGGCTTCAACCATCTGCCTGATAGTCTTTGTCATGGATGGCCATCTCGGCATCTCGTTGGGCAGAAATGCAACAACAACTTTTGAGAACATGGGCATGCTGACTCTATTGGAAACCTTTCCACCGGCCATGAGAACAATACCATCACCTTCTGTATCAGCAAGGGGCATTGAAGGGCACATTGTATAGCAGTTACCGCAGAACATGCACCTGTCTTCTTTTACACTTACTGATTTAACCTCAGTACCGTCGGCAAGCTTAACCTTTGCAGGTTTAACAGCTGCTGTGGGGCAGGCAGCTATTGCCAGAGGAATCTCACAGAGTTTATCAAGATACTCATGGTCAAGCATGGGTGGTTTTCTATGATAACCAAGGATTGCGATGTCAGAGCAGTGAACAGCACCGCACATATTAAGGCAGCAGGCCATGGAAATTCTAAGGTGAGCAGGAAGTCTCATATCCTGGAAATCAGTAAACATCTCATCCATTGTTGCCTTTACTGTGCCAGAAGCATCAGTTGCAGGTGTGTGGCAGTGAATCCAGCCCTGGGTATGAATAATATTTGTTATACCGGCACCAGTTCCTCCAATGGGGAATTTCTGACTTCCACCAGGGAATTTTCTGCTCTTAAGATCATTCTTAAGAGGCTCAACTTTATCCTTGGAATCAACCATAAACTCAATATTGTTTCTCGTTGTAAAACGAATATGTCCGTCACAGTGCTTGTCAGCAATAGTACAGATCTCTTCTATATGGGTTGTACTCATGAGACGGCAGCCACCAACCCTTACTGTATAGACTTCATCTCCTGATTCTGCAACATGAACCAGTACTCCCGGCTCAAGGATTTCATGATAATCCCATTTACCCTTGTTCTTTGCAATAACAGAAGGATAAAATTCATCATATTTTCTTGGACCGATGTCAGTAATTCTGTTTTCCATCGGCTTAGCTGGATTATAACCAGATGATATAAATGCCATTTGTATTCTCCTTATCCTATCTTGAATGATGCTTTCTGAATTCGTCAACGTTACGCTCAAATCCACCAGGGACCTCATCTTCTTTCCAGAAAATGTATGGATTTGTTCTTGGATACTGTACATGCTGGGGAACAGCTTTAATACCGGTAACTTCAAGAAGCTGCTGGAAACCCTGACGCATGATCAGTTCACCAAGTCTTTCACGGTTCTTTCCTTCTTCCATCCACCAGTCCCAGATATTTTCAATAATTTCTGTGATGGCTTCATAATCATTATCAGGATTAACCTCAATAAAAGGAACAAGAAGAGATCCCATCTGGGCACCGTCAAGGATTGGAGCCTTGGCACCGCAGAGGATAGAGCAGCCTTTCTCTTTTCCAGGTTTTAACGCCCTTGGCATTACATTGATGCAGTGCATGCACCGAGTACAATTGGCAGTATCAATGGTAAGTTTTTTATTTTCAAAGCTCATGCAGCCGGTTGGACAGATATCAATAACTTCTTTCTGGATATCAAACGGACCCCAGTCTCTGCTGCCTCTATGGGCACCTGCATTGGAAGGATATGCAGCATCGTTTTCAGCATACTTGTTCACTGCGTCCTGGTCAATCTGGATATCATCCTTCCATGTTCCAATAAAGGACATGTCAGAACGTGCAATTGAAGCAACACAGCAGTTAGGGCATCCGTCAAACTTAAATTTAAATTTGTATGGGAATGCAGGACGATGAAGCTCATCCTGGTATTCATTGGTCAAAAAGTGACAGATAGCCTGGGTATCAAAACAGGAGTACTCACACCTTGAAGAACCAAGACAGTCAGATGGGGTACGCAGGTTGGAGCCTGAACCTCCAAGATCCTGATTCAGATCATGGGTTAATGTCCAGAAGACCTCCTCCAACTGAGGTGTTGTTGTTCCAAGAAAAATAATATCACCTGTTGAACCGTGCATATTGGTGATACCACTTCCTCTAAGATCCCAGAGTTTTGTTAAATCCCTTAGATATTTTGTGGTATAATATTTACCAGCAGGCTGGCTTACACGCATTGTATGGAAATGTTCAACACCGGGGAACAGCTTTGGCTGATCACAGTATCTTCCGATTACACCACCGCCATAACCAAACACACCAACAATACCACCATGTTTCCAATGGGTTCTTCCATGTTTGTAGGAGAGTTCCACTACTCCCAGCAAATCATCTACACAGTCCTGGGGAATCTGGAATTCAACACCTTCTTCATTCTTTGCCCTGACTTCTGCCTGTTGCTTCAGGTCAGAAACAAAACTCGGCCATGATCCAGACTCCAGCTGATCCAGTAAAGGAGTTTCATGCTTTGCCATTTACTTACCTCCATTAATAATTAAATTACATTCACTTGATGAAAAAAAATATTTTCATTCAACAATCACACTTCTTACGTTATCTACTAAAGATGATCTGTGCGAGACCATCGAAATTCTAAAAACCTAATTTAGCAAGGTTATCATAGCTTGTATAAGATTAATATCACTCATTGTCAATAAAAAAGCTAAATTTTCGCATTTTCCTCAATTTGCACACATTTCAAGGCATCCTTAACCACTATCTGTATGACTTCAGCTCTTGCTTCAACCCTTCAGGCGGTTCAAAACCAAGACTCTCAGCTTTATCACAATATTCAACAGCCCTGGAAAACTCTTTCTTTTCAAGATAAGCAACT
>JAYEHB010000467.1:0-13369 GCA_034659375.1 Thermodesulfobacteriota bacterium | reverse complement strand
CCTTAACCACTATCTGTATGACTTCAGCTCTTGCTTCAACCCTTCAGGCGGTTCAAAACCAAGACTCTCAGCTTTATCACAATATTCAACAGCCCTGGAAAACTCTTTCTTTTCAAGATAAGCAACTGCAAGGTTGCTATAGGCAACTGGAAATTCAGGTTGAATTTTAACAGCCTCAAGATTAGCTTTTATGCTCTCTTCCACAAGCCCTTTCATAAAATAGGCATTACCCAGAGTTGTGAATGCCTGGACAAATTTTGAATTGTGGATAATGGCTTTTTTAAGACTTTTAATTGCCTGATCCAGCCTGTCATCATCGGCCTTGGCATCCTCGCCTGTGCATTGCTGGATAAGAATAAATCCTATATTACTATAGCCCTCGGCAAATCCTGCCCTTGCTTTTACAGAATGCTGGTTGTAGCGAAGGCATCCCTCAAGGTCGTCTCTCTGAAGGCATAAACCTCCCAGAAGAACATAGGCTTCCGCAAGGGTGGGACTGGCATCTACAGCATCATGTAAAACCTTTTCAGCCTCATCATACTCCTGTTTCCCCATGAGAGCCACTGCAAGGTTATAATGTGTTGTACCGCATTCAGTGTTTGCGGCTAACTGGGAACGAAGTTTTGCTATATATTCATCTGCATTGTTTGATCTGTTATCATTGGGCAATATTTGTGAACCATTCTCATTTGTCATTACAAAAATCCTTAATCTGCATATTTTTTATATGAAATTCCATCCAAACGACTGCAAGCATGGACTTTCATTCTTTGTTGTGGTCGGCAGAGATAATTATGTTCCAGCCATGCCGGTTATATAAATCTTTCTATTCTATTTTTTACATCAGAATGTGTCAAGAAAAAAAAGTAATATGAAAAAAAGGGGTATTTAAATACCCATCAGATACCAAACATTAGAATTACCCTTGCTGGAAAAAAGAGGGCTTGGTTCTATATTCGGCCACTTGATGGTACTCCGTTGTCCCTGCAATCAGGATATATGGCCGACGTTAGAACCAAACCCAAAAAAGAGACTTGAACAGATTTTATACATGTGATAATTTTACGTTTAATATAAACAATACCCTGACAGGCACAATAAAAAAATGAGAGTCCATAAGATAAAGCACAAAAATTCGGTCAAAGGCTCCCTTAAACCACATATCCCCAATTAGGAGTTTTACATGAAAACAGGATGTTATACAGCATTAGTAACACCGTTTGGCAGCAACAGCGAGCTTGACACACAAGGTCTTGATCAGCTCATAGAATTTCAAATTACAAATAATATAACCGGAATCCTTGCCGTTGGAACAACTGGTGAAAGCCCTGCCCTGAAATGGGAGGAGCACAACAAAATAGTTGCCAACGCTGCAAAAAAAACAAAAAACCGATGCGTCTGCATTGCAGGGGCAGGAAGCAATAATACCAACGAAGCTCTGGAAGCTGTGAAGAACGCGTCGGATGATGGTGCCAACGCTGTGCTTCTGGTGGATCCATATTACAATGGGCCAAGTTCCCTTGAAATAAGACGGGAATACTATGAACCAGTTGCAAAGGCGTTTCCTGAAATGGAAATCATTCCATATATCATCCCGGGAAGAACTGGTACTCAAATGCTTCCGGAAGATCTGGCAATGCTTTCAGAAAAACACAAAAATGTTGCCTCTGTTAAGGAGGCCACAGGAAATATTGACAATATGAAACGCACAAGAGAGTGCTGCGGCAAAAATTTTACAATAATGTCAGGGGATGATAGCTTAATCTTCAACATGATGACAGATCCTGAAATCAAAGCGTCAGGAGGAATTTCTGTAATATCAAATATTGCACCAAAATCACTTACAGAGATGGTCATGCTCCTGGATCAGGGCAAAATTGATGAAGCGGAAAAGATCAACAGAGCCATTGAACCACTTTTTGGCCTGGTAACAGTAACCACAGAAGAGGACACCCCTTTTGGCAAGGTTAAATGCAGAGCCAGGAATCCCATTGCCCTAAAAACTCTCATGCAGCTCCTTGGAATGCCTTCAGGACAATGCCGAAAACCAATTGGCAGAATGACAAAAAAGGGACTTGATATTGTTGTTAAAACTGCAAAAAAAGTTCAAAACACAAACCCTGAAATTTTTAAACCCCTGGCAGACTTTTTTAACATTGATATTGATGAAAGACTGGAAAATCCTAAATACAGAAAAGAACTCTGGTACGAGTATTAAAAAATTTTAAAGAATCATTTGAGTGTAACCAAAATGGTGCATAAAACCAAATTTTAAAAAAGCTAACCATTGATGCCAGTACGGGCGAACGGCCGTTCGCCCCTACTTATCTATCCTGGAACTATCTTTCACTTTTACTATATCACCTTCACCAAACAGGGTTGACTTCATCCACTCAAAACCAAACTCAAGAAGCTTTACATCATCATTTTTTATCTCTTCAACCAGGTTTTCATTATAATCATACCTTGTAAGAAATGTACTTTCAAAAACAAATTTTCTGAATTTATCAATATTGTAACAGGCCAGAAAAAACATCTGCTTGCTCTGCTCAGAAAGTTTTATTGTTGTGGGAACTGATTTTTTCCTCACAATCAGATCTGTCCATCCTGCATTGACCTTATCTCTGAGGTCAATGCCCTGGTCTTTGCGCCACTCTTCAACTGTCCACTCTTTTTCCTCTTCAAAACCCTTACAATGATCCTCCTTAACAGTAAAAAAGAATTCATCTTTCTCATCATGGTCACTGGAATAGCTCAGGGAACCAACACCCAGAGGATAATAGCGACATGTGGTGGGTCTATCAGCATAGATAATACACCCCTCTTCATCCTTGACAAAGGGACATGATTTTCTCTCATCATCGAGAAGTTTCAGCGTGACAACCGGAAGATCAGCTTTTTCCAAAAGATGTAATTCTGTATAAATGGCCAGAAATTCTTCAGAAGAGAGTTCAAGTTTTTTTCTCATTGTAAGAATATCATAGGGAGTTAACATTATATTTATTCCCCTGCAGCAATCTGTAAAACAACTGATCCCTTTGTGACATTTAAATTTAAATTTGCTGCTGCGGTTCATCTGAACAGGCAGTATTTCAGACTTTTTATTATCTTCGGCCTTGCTATTCATTCTATACTCCTTAAATTATATTTTTTTTGATGCCTTAATATAATTAATATAGCGGCAATGTCAATTAATTTAGAAACAGCTATTTTAATTTTGAACTTGACAATAAGAAAAAAAATAATATATTTTGAGCATATACTCATTTCGACCGAGTAACTATTCGGTTTATAATATTTGACCAGTGTCTCATATTCGTCTATTTGGACTGCCTGTCATACTAATGATAGTTTCTGACCTTCAGGTTATGTGGGTAGGCCAAAATGTACGAGGATGGGGTGCTGGTTCAAATATTTACCATTTGGAAGCTAAGGGAACTTCCAAAAAATAATCTACCATCCTGCTTGCCCTTTTGTCCGGCTTCTACGTTGTGATCACAGGCACATAGTTCACTATGCTCCTGTGATCACGCCTTGAAGACGAACAAAATGGCTGCACGATATGAGTAGATTATTTTCTTCCAGTTCCCTAAAAGGAGAAGAGAATGATAATTACCATAGCAAGCGGAAAAGGTGGAACAGGCAAAACCACTGTAAGTGTCAACCTTGCTGCCTGCGCAAAAAAAAATGATATAGAGGTGTTTGACTGTGATGTTGAAGAACCAAACTCCCATATCTTTATAAAACCTGACTATCTTACCCTGGAAGATATATCAACAATGATCCCGGAGGTTGATAAACAAAAATGTACTTTATGCGGCGAATGTGAAAAAATCTGCCAGTTCAGTGCCATTGCCATTGTTGCAAAAAAAATAATGACTTTCCCTGAGATGTGCCACTCCTGCAAAGGATGTGTAATGGTATGTCCTGAGGATGCCATAAAAGAGTCATCAAGAATACTTGGCAAATTGATACATGGCAGGAACAAAGAAGGTATTAAGCTGACCTGGGGAGAATTAAGGGTTGGAGAGGCCATGTCACCGCCGCTTATTGAACAGGTAAAAGAGAGAATAAACAAGGATAAAATTAATATTGTGGATGCACCTCCAGGAACATCCTGTCCTGCCATAGCAGCCTTAAGGGATTCTGACTATGCCCTTTTGGTTGCAGAACCCACTCCCTTTGGCCTCAATGATCTTGCTCTGACTGTGGAGGCATTGAGAAAACTCTCTGTTCCTTTTGGGATTGTAATCAACAGAGCAGAGCCTGAAACAAGTGTTATTGATGAATATGCAAAAAAAGAGGGAATTGAAATTCTTCAACAATTTCCATTTTCAAGAGAAGCTGCGGCTGTCTGTTCAAAAGGCCTTTTGTTGATAGATGAAATTCCAGAAATGAACACTCTTTTTAAAGAACTCTACTCAAAACTGATACAAAGAGCAGGTCAGGCAAAATCTTTAAAAGGGGGTAAAAGATGAAGGAACTTACAGTTATAAGCGGCAAAGGAGGCACCGGTAAGACAAGTGTCACAGCAGCCCTTGCATTTCTTGAAAAAAACAGAGTTGTTGTTGATGCAGACGTTGATGCTGCAAACCTCTATCTGACGCTGTCCCATAAAAAGCTGAAACAAGAGTTTTTTAAAGGTGGAAGCATAGCAGAAATCAACCCAGACATCTGCACAGAGTGCGGTGAATGTATAGAAAGATGTCAGTTTAATGCAATCTCAGATGATTTTGTAGTTGACTCTATATCCTGTGAAGGCTGCAGTGTATGTGTGCATTTCTGTCCTGTGGAAGCTATCTCCTTTGAGCAGCAGACCTGCGGAGAAAAATTTCTTTCAGAGACAGATAACGGTCCCATGGTACATGCCCGTCTTGGTATTGCCGAGGAAAATTCCGGTCTGCTTGTAAGCCTGTTGCGCCAGGAGGCAAGGGAGATTGCAAAAAAGAAAGATATTCCCATTATTATCACTGACGGCCCTCCTGGCATTGGATGTCCTGTAATTGCTTCTGTCACAAATTCCGATGCAATTCTCATCGTTACAGAACCAAGCATGTCAGGAATGCATGACATGGAAAGGGTGAAAAAACTGGCAGATCAGATGAATGTCCCGGCCTTTCTCTGCATTAACAAAGCAGATCTTAACCAGGAAAAATCAGATGAGATCAAAGAATTTGCAGCAGCAAACAATATCAAATTTGCAGGTGAAATACCATTTGACAGGGATGTCATAGCGTCCATGAAGGCAGGAAAAAGTCTTGTGGAATACTCCAGCGGCCCTGCAGCAAAGGCTGTAATAAAAATCTGGGAAAATGTGTCAGGATTTATTAATGAGACAATGGATAGAATTCATTAATAAAAATGGGCTTTGCATCTTTGACTCAAAAATGAAATCAAGGTCAAAGGCCCAGAGCCCAGCGCCACATCATTAAATATAGAATCTATATTTAACACTTGAAATTAAACTTAAAATTTGGCATAATAATCTGTTAAATTTTATAAATGGAGGTTTTAAAATGAAAATAGCAGTAACATCAACCGGAACCGATCTTAACGCAGACCTTGATCCAAGATTTGGCAGAACAGAAAATTTTATCATAATTGATACTGACACAATGGAGTTTGAGGTAAAACCAAACTCCCAGAACCTCAACCTGCCCCAGGGAGCTGGAATTCAGGCTGGAAAAACAGTTGCCGACACCGGAGTTGAAGCTGTAATAACAGGAAACTGCGGACCAAAAGCATTTACTATTCTTGAAGCAGCTGGAATTAAAGTTATAACAGGCGTAACAGGAAATATAAAAGATGCCATAGAAAAGCTGAAAGCTGGAGAGCTTCAATCTGCAGGCGGCCCCAATGTAGAAGGTCACTGGGTTTAAATACAATACAGTTCAGCGAATTACCGAATTACATGCAGTTGACAGCAAAACAGCCCGTGAACGGTTACAAAAAATATAATAATAAAAGGAAATAGACTATGAAATTTGCAATCCCCACAGCAATGGGTAAACTTACTGTACATTTTGGACATTGCAGAGAATTCTGTATTGTCAATGTTGAGGATAATGAAATCAAAGGCACAGAAGTTCTTGAACCGCCGGCACATGAGCCGGGAGTGCTCCCCCAATGGCTTAAAGAACATGAAGTCAACGTGGTTATCACAGGAGGAATGGGACAAATGGCAAAACAGCTCTTTGCCCAGGCAGGCGTAGAAGTTGTAACAGGTGCACCTGCGGAAGAACCTGAAAAAATTGTTGCAGATTATCTCAGTACAACTCTTGTAACCGGAGAAAATGCATGCGGCCATGATCCCAACTCTCCATGCCAGCATTAAATTTCTTACAACCGGCATACCCTAAAAGGCAGAAACTGGCCGGAGCATGATTATTGCCCATCGGCCAAACAAACTATAGTCAAGTTCACATGACTTCATACCAATTTCTATTATAATATGAGGTAAAAAAAGTACGAAGTCATATGAAACGCACTATATAAAACTCTCCTGATTATAATTATTGGTTTGGTTCTAAGGTCAACCATATATCCTGATTGCAGGAACAACGGAGGGGTCAGGCTTTTGTTATTTGTGTCGTTATCAAACCTTGAAGATAATTAACAAACAAAGTCAAGATAATGACAATAACGAAAGCCTGACCCCAGACCTGACGTATGAACAAATAAACACTGCAATAAGAATGGCTTGAAGAACAACCTTTCTCAATAATTTGAGCCAAATCAAACCTTAACCCATTGATATTACAATAATCGGCATAAAAAGTCATGCGTCAGGCCTGGCCTGACCCCACCCTCACTCAAAAATAACTTTACATTTTGGAATTATGCAACAGTATCCATTGATGCAAAGGCAGGCTCATGCAAAGGCAGCAGAATATCTGCCATATCTTTAATTTTCAGCATTATGTCATAGGCTTCATATACATTTACATGGGTGCCGGGTGGAATAACATCCATCTCCATTCCCCTTATCTCCACAGGAGGATTAAAATTTTCATTAATAACACAAAATCCTGTTATAAGAGCTTTACCTGAAAAGGTATCAATTAAGATGCTCATACCACCGTCGGTATGCACAGGTGTGTGCAGGCATTGAATCCCCGGCAATATCTCGGTGTCACCGGTCATGGGTTTAATCTGCCCGTTTTCTTCAACATCTTCAATATAGTCCTCAAGATAACGAAAATCCAGGGGATGGGGATCATGTATCCTTGTTAACTCTTTTTCATGGACATAAATATCAGCATTTATGCATTTATAATCATTTTCGCAATGATCATTATGAAGATGAGTATGAATAACAATGTCAATATCTTCAGGCTTTAAATTCCAGCGGTCAAGCCCCTGCTCAAAGGTATAGATCTTACCACCAATGGCCTGTTCTCTCTCTTCAGACTGTATTGGACTCATCTCACCTGTATCCACAAGAATCTTTTGATCCTTGCCCTCAATATACCAGCAATAAATCGGTATGGTATATTTTACACCGTTTCCATACTGGTATGTCATCATGCTTTTGTCAAACACCTTGGTGCCCATCACTATTGGATGAATTTTATATATGCTCATCTATACCTCTTATGACTTCATAACCTGTGATTTTTCTATTGAATGGGTTGGTTCTGAAATGGAAACAAGCTGATTTAAGCGATACAATTCTATAATTTCAGATACAGTTGCATCTTTATCAACCCTATAAATATCAACAAAATTATTTTTCAGCATATGAAATGAAATTTCACCAACACTTGCAGCAAACAGAAGATCTGCTTTATAATTAATAATTGCTTTTACAACCTGTAATCCAATGTGTCCTTTTCCATGAAAAAATTCATTAAGATAAAAATCTTCTATATAAGTCTCATCGTTATTCAAATTCACTACTATAAAATATGGAGACCGGCCGAAATGCCCGTGGACCCTTGAATTCAAACCATCCATCTTCTGAACAGGAATGATTGCCGTCATAACATGATTTTTATCAGGCTCCACATGAACAAAAGCAGATGCAATATTGTTGAACTCTGTAAAAAGCATATCTTCTGCTCTATCAGCCATTGCATGGGTTTTATAAAGGGAAAGAGAAGCATTGGTTTTTATAATACATTCAACCATTTTAAAAGGCCCTGATTGTCTGATTTTAACCCCGGTGACTCCTTTGACTCCAGATACCCGGTTTAACTTCTCTTCAATTTCAATCTGCAGATCAATATCTAAATTGGCATCCATGAGAATCATTATAGATGTGACTGCTGTTTCAATACCAAGCTTAATTATAAAAATTGAAATAATCATAATTACAGAGCCTTCCACATAGGGAATCCCTGCATATACAAGCACTATTCCTGCTAAAACCAACAGCGAGTTAAAAATATCAAGTAATGAATCCCTGGACGTTGCCAAAAGAGCCTTGGAACCGATTTCTCTACCAACAGCTCCCTGTTTTACTGTAAGTACACATGCAACAGCACATGAAACCAATGCTGCTCCCATGGGGAAAAAAGGAAAATCCACGGTCTGGCCAGGCTGGAACAACTTGTCCATACCGTCCCTGAACATCTCAACTCCAACAAAAACGATGACTGAGCCGATTAACAGACAGGCCATTGTTTCCGCTCTGTACAGACCATAGGGAAATCTGGTGGTTTTTTTTCTTGATGCCAGCCACAAACCAATCAGAGAAGTTAAATTAATCAACACATCAGTCCCGCTGTGCCAGGCATCTGCAATAAGAAGAGGTGAATCAAAGCAATATCCTATAACAGCCTTTAAAAAAACCAGCAGGACAATTAAAAGGGTGGATACAAGTGCCATGCACTGCCCTCTTTTTAACTGCTCAACTTTGCCTGATTTTTCTCTCTTATTGTTTTTCATAATTATGTTCACTTCTTGTAAAAGAGTCTTATAATAAAGCTTCCACAGCTTGAGTACGCTCTTTTAAAGCAGTGAATCCAACTTGATTAACCCCATATCCTGGGTTGATAACCCTTGGGAAGATGGGCGGAACCTTTTACACATGGCAGACCTGTGGAAGTATGAACACGCTCAATGATCTCATCAATATTATCACAAAACCCACCATCTGAAGCATCCCAGCCATTTTCTCCTTTTTTTGCAAAGGTACATGTGCAGAAATGAATTGCTTCTGCTCCTTTTGATTTGATTATCTTTGCAAGTTCCACTGCATTATCACCAGGACAACGGCAGGTAAACACACCAGCAGGCGTGCAGGACTCATAGTGGGCAAAACCCTCTTTTGTTCCTGTCATGGATTTAAAACAACCGGTTAACGGGCATCTGTTCTCATTTTTTTCACAACGTATAAGTGCAGTTTTTGTCATTTTTTCTCCTTAACTCCTCCCCCATGCTCCTTAGTAAAAACTAAGATTATTAATCTTAGCACCATCAGGGGCACAGTGAAAAAATATGCATTCATTAATCAGGCAATAGCTTAAGGGCACGCCATATGGTTCATTATTTGCATAGACTGTACTTAAAATACCATACTCTCCAGTTTTAAGGATAGCGATGGCTTCGGTATCACTTATAAGCAGCTCTTGTCTACGCATTTTTTTGTTTCCCTTTTTTCCACAACGAATTAATAAACCGCTGCATTGATCATCTTGCAGGGATCGAGCCTTGACCGCCGCCACCTCCCATGCCTTGACCACCGCCGCCGCCCATGCCGCGACCACCGCCGCCGCCCATGCCGCGACCACCGCCGCCGCCCATGCCTCGACCACCGCCGCCGCCCATGCCTCGACCACCGCCGCCGCCCATACCACGACCGCCACCGCCCTGGGATTGAGCAGCTCCGGTTCCTTGAACACCGGATTTTTCTGCCACTGTTGCACTGGCAGAAGAAGTAAGAGCACCATTTTTAAATCTTTCAACAGCCTCTTTTACTGTGCCGCTCTCCCCTGTAAAAACTTCAATGCCCCCGGCAGTAAGAGCCTGCATTGCCTTGGGTCCGCAGTTACCTGTTAAAACTGCTTTAACTCCTTTGGATGATATAAAACTTGCAGTCTGGATACCTGCTCCACTGCTTAAACCAATGCTTGCATTATCAAAGGCTTCAAAACTCATATCCCCTGTTTCAACAATTACAAAAAAATCACTCCTGCCAAATCGTGGTTCAATTTGGGAATTCAAATCTTTTCCCATGGAACTGACTGCTATTTTCATTTTTTTTCCTTTTTAAGTAGTGCCTGAATTAGCTTAAGGCTTGTTGGCTTAAAGCTCCCACAGGACAGATTCTAACACATTCAAGACAACCAGCACATTCAAGCTTTGCCTGGTCACTTTCGCCAAAAGCACTTATAATAGTTTTAAAACCCCTGTTGGCAAAGGATAACAATCCTGTTGTATTGTACAGTTGGCATATATAAATACATTTTCCGCATAAAACACATCTATCGGGGTTATAATCCAGAACAGGATGATTAAATCCTGCTTCTGGTTTACCCTCAACCTTTTTGTAAATATGTTCAATTTTTTTTTGTTTTAATTTTACTTTTAAAAATTTTGCAATTTTCTGCAATTCACATTTTTTTTTTGTAGCACAACACTCTTTGCAGTTTACATCATGTACTGACAAAAGCATTTTAAGGGAACTCTTCTGCAGCCGTCTTACTAAAGGAGTATCAGTCCTTACTTTCATCTTATTTTCAACAACCATGGTGCAGGAAGTAACAGGTTGATTCCGGCCCTCTATTTCAACAAAACAAAGCCTGCAGGAGGCTGGGGGCTGGGTCATATCTTTCAAATAACAGAGATTTGGAATATATATGTCATTATCAAGACATGCCGTAAGCAAACTTGTCCCTTGTGGAGCTGTAATTTCTCTGCCGTCCACTGTAAATTTGATCATGGATGTTTTCCTTTATCAAAAGATGTCGGTGGTTTTTCAAGTATTGGAACCAGTTCTTTGGGGGAGACCCTTACAACAGCATCATACTCAGGAGGGCATGCAGTCTGGCATTCAGCACATTTAACACAGAGTTCCTGATCTATCCCCTTTTTCCTTGTACTTGTTGTAAAAACAGCCTCAACAGGACAGCACCCCACACATACATCACATCCCCGGGCACATTTATCAAGATCTATGTAAAATGCTGTGAGTTCCCTGCACATCTTTGCCGGACATCTTTTTTCATCTATATGTGCCCTGTATTCCTCTTCAAAATATTTAATTGATGTTAAAACAGGATTTGGAGCTGTTTTACCAAGACCGCACAAAGAGCCCATTTTGATATCATGGCTTAATTCAACAAGCTGCTCCATATCCTGATCATTGCCTTCCCCTATTGTTATACGTTCCAGTATATTCAGGAGATGCATTGTTCCTATCCTGCAGAATGTGCATTTGCCGCAGGATTCCTTTTGGGTGAAATCAAGAAAATATCTTGCCACATCAACCATACAAGTATCCTCATCCATGACAACCATTCCACCGGAACCCATCATGGCACCGGCCTCGCTAAGGGAGTCAAAATCAATGGGAGTGTCAAGAAACTCTTCAGGCAGACACCCTCCCGAGGGACCGCCTATCTGCACGGCCTTAAACTCTTTTTTGTTTGCAATACCACCGCAGACATCAAATATAAGGGTTCTCAATGTTGTGCCCATGGGTATTTCCACAAGTCCTGGGTGGACCACACTGCCCACCACGGAAAATACAGCTGTACCCGGACTATTTTTTGTTCCTGTACTTTTGTACCATCTGGCCCCTTTTTCAATAATCAGGGGAATAGAAGCAAGTGTTTTAACATTATCTATTACAGTCGGCATGCCATTAAGGCCTTTTTCCACAGGAAATGGCGGTCTGTGATGGGGCATCCCCCTTTTTCCCTCCATGGATTCAATGAGAGCTGTCTCTTCTCCGCAGACAAATGCTCCAGATCCCTGGAAAATTTTCACCTCAAGATTAAAACCGCTTCCCAGAATATTCTCACCCAGAAGCCCCTTTTTTCCTGCATCTTCAACAGCCTTTGTCAGTATTTTCACGGCAAGGGGATACTCTGATCTTACATAAACAAATGCTTTGCGAGCTCCTATTGCAAGGGCACAGATGGCCAGTCCTTCCAATACCTGGTGGGGGTTGCTCTCCAGAATAGTTCGGTCCATATATGCACCTGGATCACCTTCATCGGCGTTACAGATCACTATTTTTTCATCACTTTGCTGATCTTTGGCAAGCTGAAGTTTCACACCAGTGGGAAACCCTGCCCCCCCTCTGCCCCGAAGACCTGACTCTTTTATCTCTGAAACAATTTTATCAGGTTCATCAAGAACCTTTGCAAAACTTGAATATCCATTTTCAGCAATATACTCGTAAATATTTTCAGGATCAATTTTTCCGCATTTTTCTGTTACAATGCGTTTTTCCAGGTTAAACCTTGAAAACTCCATGACTGAAGGGATCATCTCATTCTCTTCTGTGGCCCCTAAAACATGTTCAAACCTGGGATCACCCTCTTCAAGAAAGAGTTTGGTAAGCATTTTTGCCTTACCAGCAGAGACTTCCGGATAAAGAATCGGAGGAAAACCTGAATCCGGATGATCAATAATCACCACGGGTTCGGCATAACAATGCCCCATACAGCCCACTGTACGGATGGCTGCCTCAATATTAAGCTCTGCAACAGCCTCTTCAAATGACTTTTTTGTTTCAGCAGCACCCGAGGCAATACCGCAGGTTGCCATGCCAATCTGAATTTTCGGGCCTGGCATGGCTTTAAACTCTTCCTTAAGTTTAAGAGCTTCCTTAAAAAAGACATCGTACTGTTCAATTGGGGAGTTGTTGTCATAACTATTCATGATTTTAATCTTTTCTTATCTTCAATCTCTTTTTTAACCCTGATTTTTGTAATAATGCCTTCAACCTTGCTGGGAGCCATATGATCTTCAATCTCATCGCCCACCAAAGCTACAGGAGCCAGAGCACAGCACCCCACACAGGCTACCCTGTCGATGCTGAACTCCCTGTCAGGAGTTGTTTCACCTTCTTTGATTTCAAGTTTTCTTTCAAAATTCTCCAGAATGATATCACCACCCCTGACATGACAAGCAGTCCCAAGACAAACTTTAATGGGGTGCTTTCCAGGAGGATGAAACCTGAACTGATTGTAAAATGTGGCAACACCGTTAACTTCACATGGGGAGATGTTAAGATACCTGGCAACTGTTGCTAAGGATTCAGGGGGTAGAAAACCATATTTTTCCTGAATCATCTGGAGAATGGGGATAAGATTTTCTCTGGCTTTGCCAAACAGAATTAAATCAGATTCGATCTTTTCAAGAACATCTTCTTCATCAATATCAAATTCATTACTCATCAGACGGCTCCAAATAT
>JAYEHB010000466.1:0-5033 GCA_034659375.1 Thermodesulfobacteriota bacterium | reverse complement strand
TAATTGATAATTGATAATTGATAGTTGATAATTGATAATTGATAATTGATAATTGATAGTTGATAATTGATAGTTGATAGTTGATAATTGATAATTCATAATTCATAATTCATAATTCATAAGCCAAAATAACACGAAATTCAGAGATAAGAATTTAAGGGAAATGAAAAAACGTGGAAAAGAAGCTTAAATTTTTTACAAATTGGATTGATTCTCCGGATATTGCAGTTGCAGGAAAATGGCTGTTTAATTTCATTTTAATCGGGATTATTGCAGGGCTTGGCTCGGTTGTTTTTCATTATCTGTGCCAGCTTGGGATGCATTATTTTCTTGATCTCATGGCAGGCTACAGACCTGATGCTCCTGCCGGTGAACACCATCTTCTTTCTCCCACTGACACACCTTTCAATAAATGGATTCTTCTTGTTCTTCCTGCCATTGGCGGCATTGTAAGCGGATGGCTTGTATATACCTTTGCTCCGGAAGCAGAAGGGCATGGAACAGATGCTGCCATTGAGTCCTACCATGAAAAAGGAGGCTTGATCAGGGGGCGGGTTCCATTTGTTAAAACAATCGCATCTGCTATTACTCTGACAACAGGAGGCTCGGGAGGAAGAGAAGGTCCCATTGCCCAGATAGGTGCAGGGTTTGGTTCTTTTCTTGCCACTAAACTGAATCTCTCTGACAGGGAACGGAGAATCATGATGGCAGCAGGTGTTGGTGCCGGCGTTGGAAGTATATTCCGTGCACCCCTGGCAGGAGCCCTGTTTGCTGCTGAAGTTCTTTACAGAGATCCTGAATTTGAGTCAGATGTAATAATTCCTGCAGGGATCTCTTCCGTTGTTGCCTATTGCATATTCTGCCTTGTCTTTGGATGGGGTTCTCTGTTTGATTCTCCTTCAGGGCTTAATTTCAGCAATCCATTGGAGCTTGGCCCCTATGTTGCTTTGGCCTTTGTTCTTGCTCTTACAGGTTTTTTTTATGTAAAAATATTTTACGGTGTAACAAAACTTTTCCGCAGGTTAAAAATACCAAATCACATAAAACCGGCTATAGGCGGTCTTATTACCGGGATTATAGGTTTTTTTCTGCCATATACCCTGGCATTTGGATATGGATGTGCCCAAAAAGCACTTTTTAACGAACTTTCCATTTTAGTTCTCTTTACCCTTGCCATTGGTAAGATTTTAACCACTTCATTCTCCATTGGTTCCGGTGGTTCCGGCGGCGTGTTTGGGCCTTCTATTGTTATTGGCGGTGCCATGGGAGGGGTTGTGGGAAAGCTCTTTCATCTGTTGATTCCAGGCGTTGTTGTAAACCCTGGAGCTTTTGTGATTGTTGGTATGGCAGGTTTTTTTACAGCAGTCTCAAATACTCCCATATCAACCATTATTTTTGTAAGTGAAATGACCAACTCCTATCATCTTCTTCTGCCAAGCCTTCTTGTCTGTTCTGTATGTTATCTGATAAGTCAGAAATGGACAATATATGAGAAACAGGTGAAAAATCGTGCTGTTTCCCCTGCCCATGCAGGTGAATTTATGATGGATATTTTACAGACCCTTAAAATTAAGGATCTGATGCATCTTGTAAAAAAAGTTACTCCGGTAAGTGAGGATCTCTCTTTTTCTAAATTTAAAAAATTTTTTTCATCCACAAAACAGCACTATTTTCCTGTAATAAATAAGGATAACAGATTTCTTGGGATTTTTTCCAGCAATGATATCAGAGAGATTATTTTTACAATGCATATAGAAGATCTTGTTGTAATGAAAGATATCATGACATCAGATATGATACTGACAACACCTTTGGAAGATCTTAATACAGTTCTCATAAAATTAACACAAAAAAATATTGATGCTCTGCCCGTTGTAAATAATGATGATCATGGTGTTATAATAGGACTCCTCTACAGACGGGATGTGATTGCCTATTACAACAATCACATAAACAAGATGAAAAAGAGATAAGGGAACTGGAAGAAAATTGTTGCAAGTGCTTTGACAGGGCCTGGTAAATACCTGAAAATCGGCAGGTACAGACGTCGTTTCTTAAAGAGCCTGGCACTGGCACTCCTTGCCTTAGACATTCCTTTAAAGTAGATGACGTCAGAAACAAGAACCATGACAAATACCATGAGACAAGTGAAGCTGAAGGATAGTGCCATGTGAAAACAGGCATTGGCACTATCTCCATTTAAAGCCGCCATTATGGCATCATGGGCCCAGGTAGTTGGCAGTAATGGCGAAGATGGTGTCTGCATTGCTTTTAAATAGAAAAGGGTTGCTGAAAACATTTCAGGGTCAACCAGTCTTTCGGGTTTAAGAATTCTCACCCCGATGTAGAGCGCAATAAAAAGAGAGAGGCCCATAAACACAAAGATAGTACGGATGCGGCTTGCAGGCACAACAATTACAGCTGTCAGGATGATAAGAGAACTGAGGGCACAGGCAGTAAGGGCAAGGAGTACCAGGGAGAAGAGAGAGGATAGATAAAAAAACCAGCCACCATTGTAGATCAATCCATAGGCCCCTAAAATGGGCAGAATATAGAGAATGACCATCCAGGAACTGTCAAAAAAGCTTTCAATCCACCTGGCAATAAAAATTTTATAAGACTTCACAGGCATGGAGTGCACCAGGAGCAGATCCCTTGAAAGATAGAGCTTGGAAAGAATGACAAGAATGCTGCTAAACACCAGTAGAGAGAAAAGTGTTACCAGGATTACAGATAAAAGCTTGAATGCCAGGATTTCTCCCATCTCTTCAATCTTGCTGAAATAGGTCAGCATACGCAGGGATACAAAAAAGAGTCCTGTCCAGAGAAAAAAACCCATAACGAGAAGCACGATAAATTTAATTTTTCCCCTGTGAGTTGCAGAGACAGAGCCACGGCTCTTTTTAAACCCACTGTTTCTCAATGACCAGAATCTTGGTTTAAGCAGGGTGATGATCTCTTTCATTTACGCTTCTCCTAAATCACTCAACTTTCGGGTTTGGTTCTAACGTCGGCCATATATCCTGATTGCAGGAACAAATTAATTGAAAATTGATAATTCATAATTCATAATTTTCAATTTTCAATTAATAAGTCAAGATAATGGCAATAACGAAAGCCTGACCCCACGCAGCGGCCAAGCCTTAACATGAACAATCCAGAAAGTTGAGTTTTAATCAAGACTGTTTGACGTTTCATCTTCGATTCCAGTTAAAATCATGAAGAGCTGCTCAAGATCAGCATTGTCAGCCTTTGCCATCTGTTTTAGCTCTTCAATACTTCCTATGGCAACAAGATTGCCCCTGTGGAGCACACCGATTCTGTCGCACAGATCCTGGGTGATGTGCAGGGTATGGGTTGACATGAACACAGTTTTTCCCGTGTCTGCCAGATCTCGCAAAAGTTTTATGACCATTCTGATTGCCGAGGGGTCCAGGCCAACCATGGGTTCATCCACCACAATGACCTCGGGGTTATGGAGTAGAGCCGCAGCTATGATCAGGCGCTGTTTCATGCCATGGGAAAAGGATTCAATGATCTCATCTGCCCAATCTGTCAGGGAAAAAAGAGCTAAGAACTCTTCGGCCTTTTTTTCAAATTCTTCAGGCCTGACTTTAAAAAGATCTGCTGTGAACTTCAAAAACTCCATGGCAGTCAACTTTTCATATAGATAGGGTCTGTCCGGAATAAAGCCGATTTTCTCTTTTGCTCTTTCAGGCTCCTTTGCCATGTCAATGCCGCAGATGCGAATTGATCCGGATGTGGGGGTGATTAATCCTGCAATCATTTGAATGGTGGTTGTTTTTCCTGCCCCGTTGGGCCCTATAAATCCAAATATTTCTCCAGGCGGTATGGAGAGATTCAGCCTGTCAACGGCCAGTATCCTTCCATATTCTTTTGTCAATTCTTTTATGTCAATCATTTTACTCCTTTGACAATCATTTTATCTCTTTAACAATTTCAAGTTTGATCTTGCCAATAACTTTGATCAGATCCAGCTCCATGGCCTTTGAGCCTGAGGTGAGCCGAATATGTGTTACATCTGCCGGAATCTGGTTAAAGAGAGCATCCACACTGATCCATCTACCTAAATGGACACTGTTCCAGGCATGGTAGTAAAAGTTTTTGTTTAAGTAGACAAGTCCAGTCTCTTTGTTTTTGATCATCGGCATCTCCATTTACAGATTCAATCTGAGATTATCATTATGATCGTGATTTTAAAACAATTGAGTCACATCACTGCTATTGAGTTAGTTCAAGCTCGATTACATTTTTCATCAATTTGAAATGATTATCAAGGGAATATAATTCACAGTGATTTTGTATGGCATTCTGGGCAATAATAAGATCAGGTAATCCAATACCGTTAATGCCTTTTTCCAAACACCTATGCTGATAATCAATAATTTGTTTCCAGTTAATATCCAAATCGATTTTGCTAATCTCATTCAGTAGTCTGATTATTTTTCGTTGATTTTGAATTCTCAAAAAGGGAACAAGTTCAGCAAGAATCAAATCATTAATAAGCACAATATTTTCATCAATTAAATAATCGAGCTTACTTGAATTTTTGCCATCTCTAAAATAGTCAATCCAAATGGAGCTATCTACTAAAACCTGCATTCCCGGCTCCGCAATTTATTCATGTCAATGGCAAGACCGACCTTTCCTTTAAATTCCTTGAGATCAGATAATTTGTTTTTTTGGATTAACTCTTCAAGAGCAGTTATAATTACTTTTGTTTTAGTTTTGATATGAGTAACTTTCATTGCTTCAAACAAAAGTTCTTCAGGTAAATTTAAAGTAGTTCTCATATTAGCACCTCCATATGCGTGAGCTACCCAAGCCTAAAAGGCCTGGGCTTCCTGTTTCATAGAACCGTGCGTACTGGTCAAAGCGACCAATACGTCTTACAGGTTCTCCGCAGGCTTTAAACATTCGGCAGCTCCTGCCGTAGCTTGTTCTAAAATATTCTTAGCTGCATTGACGTCTCGGTCTAATGTAGCTCCACATTTTTCACATTGCCATGTTCT
>JAYEHB010000465.1:0-5034 GCA_034659375.1 Thermodesulfobacteriota bacterium | reverse complement strand
AGTTTATTTACCTGAACGGTTTTCAATTTTTAATTCAATTAGAAAAACAGTGTAAACCATCATAAGTGCAGCAACAAAAACAATAATACCGGACATCTCATGGAGAAAGCCCTGGGCTGCTTCAGGACCCATATATGTTGCCATTACTGCTGTTATTGTCAGACGGATAACATTAACTATCACTGCTATGGGAACAGCAGATAAAAAAAGTATCCACTTTTTAACATTTCCAAGGGGTGCAATATATGCAAATGCTCCCCCCAAAGCCAGAAGAGATGTCAATGAACGAATACCTGAGCATGCATCCACAACTTCAAGAGAAGTATTGGCAAGATGAAGTACATTACCTGCCCTTAACACAGGTATCCCCAGGGTGTTTACCATCTCAGAAGAAAGCTCTGCAGCAAAAAGCTGAAGTGGAAATGCAATTTTATTCCAGAGAATAGCTGGGATGGGAATCATTAAAATAAGGTAGATCAAAGGAACTGCCACAGCAGTTGTAATACTGTTCCCAAAAAAATAAATAGATATGCCAAAAAGCGTTACGATCAGAGAAAACCTCATAACAAACAATTCTGCACCGATATTTCCCACAATATGAAGCACCATGCCAAGGGCAAGTACAACAAGACCCAGATTAGATGATTTCTGTACAAATTTTGACAGCTCTTCCTTTTTTTGCCAGATCATATAAAAAGCAACAAAAGGAATTAAAAATCCATGGGAAAAATTGGGGTCACTTGACCAGTCTCCAATAAGAGTTGCAATTGTATGATGATACAGGAGAACAAATGCTGATGATATGATCAGGATCTGGATCTGGATTGCAAGATGTTTTTTTTCTTTTTTTATCATGATGGAATATACACGTTTAGATAAGGATAGATATCTTTTATGAAATTTTTCATAAACTTTAGGGTGATTTGTTCATCTTTATCAACAGAAGCTATGAGTCTTACAAAGGAACCATCGGTTCTCTGCTTTGTAATGGAATCTATCACAAGCCAGATTTTCTGCATATATTCCGAGGATATGATGCGCCCCCTGGACTGAAACCAGTATAGCACAACCTGCTTTTGGGAACCTTTCTCAAGGATCAGCCTTATCACATTAATGCTGTTATTATTTACAGCATCATTTACAGCCACTTTTTCAATGGATGTCTCTGTAATATTCCATCCGGAACCAGGCATGCAGTTTTTTGGGGAATGTATAAGATCGCCCTCTTTCTGGCTCTGGTAAAATCCAACATAGAGTTGAACAGCTTCTCCTTTGTCAGATCTGTATGTGGCAAGAATGGAATCATCCACACCAAGAAGATCATAGACCTTTTCATCAAATCTTGATGTGCTGCCGTTCCATGTTTCTATTTCCATGGGAAATAAATCAAAGCTTTTGTTGGGCTTTATGTTTTCCGAATGGTTAACAAAACCAAGAACCACCATGGTTAGAACCATTATGGCAGATACTATTAATACTCTTTTATATGTCATAATTTTTTCAATTGGTTTAGGGAGGCGGAAAAAAATAATTATCCAACTCCCTTATCTGTTGTTAAAAATCCTGTTTTCAAAATACTCTCTGTTTTCATTAGCACCAGGTTTGATGCGTAATGGTTGTGAAGGTACTAAACTCACCGTCAGAGTAGCTCTATTTTCATGATAATCATCTCGGTCAGCAGAATCTGTTGCAAAATCAGTAAAAAAATAAGTTAAATCTATCTGCAGCCATTTCAGTGGTACCCATGCAAAACCTGCTCCAAAATCAAACGTATTATCTACCCGGTCCACATCAGGCTGGTCAAATTCATCCCTTAAATAAGCTCCACTAATATCTGTACTCAATTTTTTTGAAAGTTGATAGCTTACCAGAAAGCCTGCCTGATAATATATGTTAAATCCAAGGCTTGCTGCATCATCACTTGTTGCATCGTATCCACTGGAACCTGAAACAGTAAAAGAACCTCTCCTGCTAAAATCAACTGTTTTAAAAATATCAGCCTCCACAAAAAAGCCGTCTGTGTCATCCTGTTTTTCCCAATCCTGAATCATATATCCAAATCCCAGGGAGACACCTGAATCTTCGGTAATGCTCCAGTCAAATCCAACCGATGGATTATAAACTGTGTGATCTTCTATCTCTTCTTTGGTATAGGTGTGTGCATATTTCAAATAAAGCTGAAAATGCTTTGTCATCTTTTTAATAAACCTGATATCACCGGAATAGGTTTCAGGCTCATCATCTGAAATATCATACTCTGTTTTTTCATAAGAGATATTTGTATCAACCCCAAACAGGGGAGCAAACCAGTAAACCAAAAAGGCAGAAGGATTATGTTCTTTATATTCATCAACATCAGACTCGTCATAATCATCAACGGAATAAGTATAATTCAGGCCCATTGAATTATTTCTTCCAAACTGATGGAAAAATCCTGCTGAAGTTGAATTTGTCTCATGCTCTTTCCATTCACCTGTTCTCTCTGTTCGGTCATAGCTTTTTGTATATTCTTGTAAAAAATTTGATGTGGTATATTTGGTAAGCTGATAATCACCGCCAAGAGAAGCACTGCTCTCCCATGATTGCCTTTTATTATCTTCATTATAATCATCATAAACCAGGTTAAAATTTATGCCGGCTCGTTTGGAAAGTTCTATATCACCGTAGAGAGCAACATTGTTCTCAATAGTGTCATTTTCATCATGCTTGTCATAATCTTTATAAAGGGGAGTGTAACGTAAATAGATCTCTTTGTTCTTTTCTATAAAGCTCAATAAAAATTCAAGGCCGTAGGTGGTATAAAATTCCTCTTCTCTATTGTTCTTTGTCTGATCGTAATTATCTGTATAATCCTCTGATATATAACAGGAAGGAGTAAACTCGGTTTTCATTGCAAACGCTGGAACAAAAGATGACAAAATCATAATAAACAGTGCTATGACAACTTGTATCACCCCGGAAGCGTGTGAAATATTTCGAATCATATAACCCTCCTTAATTTACCTGACAACACTATCTGAACATGGTGCATTGCTATGGCACAATAATTGTGTCATCGGCTTTAATGGTAACATTTTTGCTAAAATCACCTTTAAGAATATCTTTATAATTAACCCTGACTATCTTATCTTTCCCATCTTCTTTTCTAAAAAGGATTATCTCCTTTTTTGATGCCCACTCAGTAAAACCCTTGGCAATTGCAAAAGCCTGCATTACTCTAAGATTCTTTAAAATAGGATATTCTCCGGTGTTGTTCACCTCTCCGAGAATATAATATTTCTGGCTTCCAGGATCAATTAACGTCACTGTAACTTGAGGAGATGCCACATATTCACCCAGTTTCTCCTCAATTGTACGTTTAAGCTCCATGGTTGTTCGACCGGAAGCTTGTATATCATCCACAAGCGGGAATGTTATTTTACCGTCAATCCTGACAACTGCAGTATCAAGAGAAAGTTCAGGCTCCTTCCAGGTATTTATATTTAAAACATCTCCGGCTCCAATCCTGTATGACAGTAAACTATTAATAGAAGTTTTTTCTTTTTCTTCAGTCTCAACATCATCGGCATATATGGAAATTGCTGAAAAGAGAAAAAAACAGATAACAATAGATACTATTCTAAATTTTATAACATTTCTTCCCGTCAACATAGCTCCGCCCCTTCGATTACATCGATTTCTTATTATAACGTATTGTTTTTACAATAAAACATAACCATAAACTGAATATCAGGCCAGGCAATTCACCTTCATGCTTGGGTTGTGCTATTTCCATGGTTTACATTTAAAAAATATGACTTTAAAGTAATTGACCGAATATTTACTATTTGACTCAATGTCATTCTACCTTGCACCTTTACCAAAGAGTACTGTTTTTATGGTACGCAAAATAATCACAACATCCATCAGAGTTGACATGTTTTTAATATAAAAAAGGTCGTAATTTAACTTTTCCACGGCATCCTCCAATGATGCTCCATAATCATACGACACTTGAGCCCAACCGGTTATACCTGGTTTTACAACAAAACGCTGGGAATAAAAATGAATTTTTTTTTCCAGGTCATCTGTAAAATACTTTCGTTCAGGTCTGGGGCCCACCAGGCTCATATTTCCCTTTAAAACATTCCAAAGCTGGGGGAGCTCATCAATACGAAGTTTTCTGATAATTTTCCCCACACGGGTAATCCTGTCATCATTTTCATCGGCCCACACTGGGCCTGAGTTTTTTTCTGCATTTTCAACCATGGAACGAAATTTATACATCATATACTCTTTGTTTCTCTGCCCTACCCTGTCCTGGGAAAAAAAGACAGGACCTTTGGAATCTATTTTTATCAAAACACAAATAAAAAGAAAACAAGGAAAAAGAAAAAATAATAAACTTGATGAAATAACTATATCTTCCAGACGTTTCAAAAAGGTTCTGATCTTTGATTTTTTAAAACCATCGGAAAAAATAAGCCATGAAGGATTTAACTTAGCAACAAGAATTTTTCCTGTAAACATTTCATAAAAGGTGTTCCCTTCAACAACTTCTATGCCGGCTACCCTGCATTTAACAAGCTCATCTGACGGAAAATTCCCGCGTCTGTCCTCCAAAGCAACCACAATTTTTTTTACACCAACCTCTCTTGCTGTCTCACAAAGATCATCTTTATTCTTCTTATAAAAGACTTGCTTGTTAAAACTATCCTTAAAACAGTCATTTTCTGTATCAGGAATAACAGCTGCCACTGAATATCCGCAGGCAATGGATCGATCAATCTCATTAAAAATATCCAGAGATAAGGAGCTTGAACCAAGAAGAATGATCTTTTCATTAAAAAATCCTTTGCCCAGAATAAAAATGTAAAATACTCTCCAGCCGATGATAAAAATCAAAAGAAAAAGAATACTCAAAAAAAACGTAAACTGATCAATTATCGCAAGGGGAAAAAGAGTATAAACCAAGGCAAGCACTATGGCTGTAATACCAAGAGACTGCAACAATCTAATACTTATTTCCGATATTGTGCAGGCAACCTCAAAATC
>JAYEHB010000464.1:16249-18358 GCA_034659375.1 Thermodesulfobacteriota bacterium | reverse complement strand
AGAAAATAAGGTTGTATTTAGAACCTAAAACTTCAGTTAAGCCTTCTTTGTAGCGTGCATCCCACGGGTATCCTCCATGATAACTTTCAATTACCAATATATCTTTTTTTTGAGCAAATACACATATTGGGTAAATTGAAAAAATAACAACAAGAGTAATAATTAATTTTTTCATGATAAATCCTTTTTTGATTAAGTTGATATTGAATGAGGAGCTGGGCAAGATAGAACCAAAAGAGAACTTTTGATTCCCTTGCCCCAATAATACTAATTTCAAAAATAACAATCTAATTTATCATTGACAATGGCTGCTCTTCAACTATCAGGGCGGAATAGTGGAGTGATGCCGCCCACAACAGGTTCATAATACCGGTAAATGGTTTTTTCCCCCAGCAATTCATCCACCTGGTGCTGGATGGCCATACGTTCCTCGCTGGTCATCCATTTGTTCCAGTCTTCAAGGGAATTCCAGGAACTGAGGATTAGATACTCCCCTGCACCATCTAAACAACTGAAGGTTTGAGAGGTTATAAAACCAGGTTGAACAGTTGCCTTGGATCTGATTTGCACGATTAAAGGTGCTAACCGGCCTGCCATGGTCTCATCCTTTACGGTTCGTCTGATAATAATGGAAACTGCCATACTCTCCTCCTTTTTTTAAACAATTATTGATTGATAAAAAAGTGTTGACACAGACTGCAATAGCAACAATCAAAAAATAGTGGTGTTGCTCGTTTTTTTTTTAAGTTGCTGGATAGTAAACTGGTACTTGAAGCAATTAAGCAGCGGAATGATCATCCTGATGCTTGATTCAATATGTGTTTCATTACGACAATATTTTAAACAGCGTAGCACCCACGGCAACCTGGGCAATGAGCATACCGGCTACCCACTTGATGATTTCAGTTTTTGCCTCTGATATTCTTGCGTCAAGCTTTAGTTCAGTGTTTTTTAAATCCTGTTTGGTAGCAAGCTCTTTTCTCTGACTTGCACTGAATTCATTGAAAGCATCTTTTAAGACCTCTGCATGAACTTCAGCTTGCTCTTCCGGGCATCCTATATTTTTGAGCTTTTTGATAAAAATATGTGTATCAAATGTTATGGTTGTCATATATATTTATCTCCTCGATGTATTGTTAAATATCAATTCATCTCTTCAGCATATAATAAATTTATCCCATAAGAGCATGTTTAGGTCAACAAATATGTTTAGCAACAACAATAAACTTGTCCAATTTTGGGCAGTATGATTTTATCAGCAAACCTCCCTTTTTGGTATAAATGAAATTTTTTTCTTATTACCCTCTGAGAGGGTAATTAAAGCATCAAGATAGTTATTGTTTTTTTATGACCCAATTTATGACTTATAGTCCCGATTTTCCATAAAAAAAGGGTCTCCAGGAAAACCTGAAAACCCTTTGATATCAATGGTCGGAGTGGCAAGATTTGAACTTGCGACCACTTGTCCCCCAGACAAGTGCGCTACCAGACTGCGCTACACCCCGATGTATAAAACAAGAATCTTCTATCACTGTTCTGATGTAAAGTCAAGTCAGAAAGTTGAGTTGTTAATTAAAAGTTTTAAATTTATATATTTTAAAGAAAAATGAAAAAATTGATAATTACAACTTTTGTAATTGGGGTGTTGGTGGTAAATATAATTAGGGGCAGGTTATTGTTAGTGACGTTGTCGGGCACGAAAATATGGGTTAAGCTATGTGAGCAGGCCAAAATGGGCGAAGATGGGGTGCTGGCCGAATATTGACAAGATTTATCAGATTTGTTGTGCTAAGGGTTTTCCCAAAAATTAATTACAAATTGTGGACGTTGAGTTGATAAAAAATAAAAAAATGGGGCATCCTTCATAAGTACGTTAGTACGTTACACTTTTTGAGGGCATTCCCTATTTAAAGGTGTTTTCCACAAAAGAAGTGTAAAGTACTTTTATGCTGATATGAAGGATGCCAAAAATGGAGAGAAATATTTTAAAATTACTTAAACCAGGTGATACAATAGGTGTTTGTGCTCCATCGGGTTCCTTTGATATGGAAAAATTTGAGCAGGGGGTTGAAGTGATCAGGAATATGGGCTTTGTGGTTCATGTTCCAA
>JAYEHB010000464.1:0-16149 GCA_034659375.1 Thermodesulfobacteriota bacterium | reverse complement strand
ATTTTAAAATTACTTAAACCAGGTGATACAATAGGTGTTTGTGCTCCATCGGGTTCCTTTGATATGGAAAAATTTGAGCAGGGGGTTGAAGTGATCAGGAATATGGGCTTTGTGGTTCATGTTCCAAAAGGACTTGATAAAAAGAAAAGGTATCTTGCAGGTAGTGACAAACACAGGGCAAAAGTTTTAAATAATCTTTTTTTTGATGATAACATTAACGGGATAATCTGTGCACGGGGCGGCTTTGGTGCCTTGCGGATTTTGCCCTTTATTGATTACAGTGTAATAAAAAAGTGTCCCAAACCCTTTGTGGGATTCAGTGATGCATCAGCTCTTCTCTCGGTTTTTGAAAAAAGATGCATGCTTAAGGTGTTTCATGGCCCTGTTGTTACATCCCTTGCCGACTCTTCCAATGAGACTGTTGATTCGCTTTTTAAAGTTTTGACTTCATCTCCATCTAATCTCTTATTGCAGAATGGCAGGACAATATGCCCGGGAGACGCAACAGGAATTTTTTCCGGTGGAAATCTTGCAACCATTTGTCATTTAACAGGTACTGACTTTCAGCCGGATTTTAACGGGAAGATCCTTTTTTTGGAAGATGTTGGAGAGGCTCCCTATAAGATAGACCGAATGCTTTACCACATGAAAATGGCAGGGGTGTTTGACGGAGTAAAAGGTGTTGTTGCAGGGTCCTTTCATGGCTGCGGGGACGGGAATATGATTGATGAAATACTGGAAGAGGCATTTGATGAATTTCAAATTCCCATACTTGCAGGGCTTGACGCAGGCCATGGAGAGCATAACTTTTCCCTGCCGCTTGGTGCCGGAATTGAGCTGGATGCAGATAATCATTCATTGTTATTTTTTTAAAAAGGAAGAATATGGATTCTGCAGTTAAGATGATGAAAAAAGGGGTTAAGGAGAATGTTTTTCCTGGAGCTGTACTCCTTGTTTCTGTTAATTCAGATATTGTGCTCCATGAAGCCTTTGGTTTGGCAGATATTTTTTCCAGACAAAAGATGACAAAGAATACAATTTTTGATCTGGCATCTCTTACAAAACCTCTGGCAACTACTCTGGCCATATTAAAGCTTGTCCAGGACGGGGAGCTTTTTCTTTGGCAAAATATTGGTTCAATTATAAAAGGTGCGGCAAAAACTGATAACGCTGGTATTACCATTGAGGAGCTTTTGCGCCATAGGTCAGGACTTCCTGCCCACAGACCTTTTTATGAAAAGCTTTTGAAAAAGCCATGGGATGAAAGAGATAATTATCTTCGAAAGCTTGTTTTAAAAGAGCCGCTTGTTTATAACACAGGAACCAGGGAAGTTTACAGTGATCTGGGATTTATTATTCTTTCCTTTGTTGTTGAAACTCTTTCTGGAAAATGTCTCAACTGTTTTGTGAAAGAGCAGTTTTATGATCTGCTTGGTCTGGCAGATCTTTTTTTTATTGAAAATGGGCCAGACCATTTAATTGATCATCATATTGATAATGGAATCCTCCAGAGAATCGCATGCACAGAGGATTGTCCCTGGAGAAAAAGGGTCCTTAAGGGTGAGGTCCACGATGATAATGCATGGGCTGCCGGGGGTGTTGAAGGCCATGCAGGGCTTTTTGGAACAGCTGCTGACGTATGGGTGGTGTTGATGGAAATTATGCATGCTCTGCAAAAAAAAGAGACAAAAATTATAAAAAATGATTTTTTAAAACTGTTTGTGGAAAAAAAAGGGGCAGGATGTAAATTGGCAGGTTTTGACACACCTTCAAGGCCTGTTTCATCTTCCGGCAGATATTTTTCATCATCTTCTCTAGGGCATCTTGGATTTACCGGTACTTCCTTTTGGATTGATCCTGAAAAATCTGTAATAGTAATTCTTTTTACCAACAGAGTTCATCCGTCAAGGGATAATGAAAAAATTAGAAAATTCAGACCTGTTATTCATGATGCAATTATGGAACGACTGCGCCTGTGAATTTTAAATTTAGAATTGCCAGGCAGCTATTTTTGTTCTTGTAAAATAGTGGTATTTCTGTTACCAGATATATTTGATCAATAATCTGGTTATCTAATATTAATTTGGGAAGAGGTGAAATGAACCTTATAATAGATTCTGTTCTTGGTATATTTTCAAGTGATTTGGCTCTTGATCTTGGCACAGCTAATACTCTGGTGTATGTCAAGGGAAAGGGAATTGTCTTAAGTGAACCTTCTGTGGTTGCAGTGCGGACAAATAGAAGTGGTAAAAACAGAGTGCTTGCTGTTGGTGCTGAAGCAAAAAGGATGCTTGGAAGAACACCTGGAAATATTGTTGCAATCAGGCCCATGCGTGATGGCGTGATTGCTGATTTTGAAGTTACAGAGGCAATGCTCAAGCATTTTATCAGAAAAGTCCATAATAACAGAAGAACTCTTGTGCGGCCAAGAATAGTTATTGCCGTTCCTTCAGGAATAACCCAGGTGGAGAAGAGGGCTGTGAAAGAATCTGCTGAACTTGCCGGTGCAAGAGAGGTTTTTCTTATTGAAGAGCCCATGGCTGCTGCCATTGGAGCAGGTCTTCCCATTACAGAGCCCACATGTAACATGGTTGTTGATATTGGCGGCGGCACAACCGAGGTGGCTGTTATATCCCTTGCAGGAATAGTCTATTCAAAATCCATCAGGGTTGCAGGTGACAAGATGGATGCATCCATAAGTCAGCATATTAAAAGAAAATATAATCTTTTAATAGGGGAAAGAACTGCTGAAATGATCAAGATGACAATTGGAAATGCTTATCCTGATGCTGATTCCCTTGAGACCATTGAAGTCAAGGGACGTGATCTTGTCTCTGGAATTCCAAAAATTCTGGCAATTGATTCAGAAGAGATCTGTGTGGCAATATCTGAACAGGTAGATGCCATTGTTGAGGTGGTGAAAATTTGTCTGGAGCAGACTCCTCCCGAGCTTGCTGCTGACATTGTGGACAGCGGCATTGTGCTTACCGGCGGTGGAGCTCTTTTAAAAAATCTTGATAAGCTGCTCCAGGAAAAGAGCGGTCTGCCAATAATTGTTACTGATGATCCTCTTTCAACTGTGGCTCTTGGGTGTGGAAAAGCCCTGGACAGTATTGAGATGCTTAAAGAGGTGGTGATTAACTGATTTCATGTTTTCAAGAAAGATGGCTCTCTTCATAGGATTGATTTTATTTATTGTAGTTGATTTTACTGTTTTGACAGCAAGCAGCAGAGATGCTTTGCCAAAAAGCCGTATCGAACGGATAGCCATATCCATCGCTGCTCCTTTTCAGATGATTTTTTTTAACACCGTGGATTTCACTGAGTCTCTCTGGAAAGATTATTTTTCAACTGTCTCTGCTGGAAAGGAAAATTTTTTGTTAAAACAGCAGTTGGCACAGGCTGTTAATTTGAAAAATCAATGTAAAGAATTTGAATTCGAGAATCAGAGACTTCGAAAATTTATTAATTTTCAGGCTTCTGACAAAGAGATCCTTGTTGCGGCAAAGGTCATTGGAAGAGATCCCTCTCCATGGTTTAAGACCATAATGATTGGCAAGGGACAGAAGCATGGGTTGGTAAAAGGACTTCCTGTGCTTGTTTCAGAAGGAATTGTGGGCCAGATTGTAAGTGTTTCGGAAAAATACTCCAGAGTTCTTCTTATTACAGACAGAAACAGTGCGGTGGATGCCCTTGTGCAAAATTCCAGATCAAGGGGTATTGTTAAGGGCGACAACACTGAGAATTGTGTTTTCACCTACGCTCTTAGAAAAGATGAGATTCAGATAGGTGAAATAGTTGTCTCTTCAGGGCTTGATCAAGTTTTTCCAAAGGGTTTGAGAATCGGAGATGTTGTTCATATGGAAAAAAAAAGTTCACAGCTTTTTCAAACAATTATGGTAAAAACCTCTGTTGATTTTGATAAGCTGGAGGAGGTTCTTGTTTCTATAAATACGGATAGTGAGCAGCAAACAACGAATAATTAATAATGAGTAATGATGAAATTCTTTTTTTTTATAATGCTGTCCCTTGTGCTGATAATAGCACAAACATCAATTTTTCCGGGATTTTCTTTTTTTAGTCAGAGTTTTGATCTTCTAATAGTCAATGTTATTTATCTGAGTCTTATCTCTTCTAATCCCTGTATGATTTTGGTGGTTATTCTTCTTGGTACAATTATGGATTCTCTTTCCGGCGCACCTTTTGGTATTTATATTTCTGTGTATGTCTGGATTTTTATCTCTGTGCAGGGCATGAAGATCTTTGTTCATCCAGGCAGTATTGTTTTGCTTCCCATTGTAAGTTCGATGGCTGTTCTCATTGAAAATTTATTTCTGCTTTTTTCTTTTTTTGTTCGAAATGGGAAAAATGCTGTTTCTGCCCAGGATTTTGTTTTTATGGTAAAACAGATAATGTGGGCCTTTGTCTTTATTCCTCTTTTGATTGTGATAATACATGCTGTCCAGAAGAGTCTGCTTGGTTTTGTTGGAAAAATTACTGACAGGTTAATGGGGCAGGCGTGATTGGTCTCATGAATGTCAGAAAGTTGAGTATATGAAAAGTCCTGACAGAGAGTGGTTAAAAAAAAGACTTATGCCTGGAGTGATTATAATTTTGATTGCTTTTGTAGTTCTTTTTGCCAGGTTGGTATATCTGCAGATTATTGAAGGCGATGAATTCAGACGTCTTTCTAAGAATAACTGTATAAGGTTGAAGAGTGTTGAAGCTTCCAGAGGACTGATATATGATAGAAACGGTGTCCTGCTTGTTGATAACCGACCTTGGTTCAACCTTGAAATTGTGCTTAAAGATGCTGTGCCTGTTAATGAGACTCTTGGAAAACTGGCAGATTTTATTGGTGTTTCTGTTGATGAATTTACGGAGAAAATTGAGGAAAAGGGTAGATTCTCAAGATATAAGCCTTTTCTTTTGAGAAAAGGTCTTTCAAGGGATCAGCTCGCAGTTGTTGAAGCCCATAAATTTGATCTTCCAGGTGTTGTTATAGATGTTAAATCCAGAAGAAACTATATATATAAAAAAAGAGCAGCCCATCTTATTGGATATCTTGGGGAAATTAATAAAAAAGAGTTGAAAAACGGCAGGTATTCTGGTGTCCGGGCCGGGGATTCCATTGGCAGATCCGGGGCTGAAAAGGTCTTTGAGGATCTTTTACGCGGTAAACGGGGCGGAGAGCAGATTGAGGTTGATGCCAGCGGGCGACTTGTGAGGGTTATCAAGCGAGTTGACTCCATTTCAGGGAAAAATATCTTTCTTACACTGGATAATGTTTTGCAGCAAAAGGCTGAATCCATGTTAAAAGGAAAGGCTGGGGCTGTTGTTGCTATTGATCCCAACAATGGAGATGTTCTTGTCATGGCAAGTGCCCCGTCCTTTGATCTTAATGATTTTATCGGCGGGATCTCCTTTAAAAACTGGAACGCACTTATATCTGATTCCAAAAGACCCATAGTCAACAAAGCAGTTCAGGGCGAATATCCTCCAGCCTCCACATATAAGATTGTAACTGCCATTGCTGCTCTTGAAGAGGGGGTTATTGATAAAAACAGATCATGGTTCTGCCCGGGATATTACAAATACGGTAACAGGCGCTATCGCTGCTGGAAAAAATGGGGCCATGGTGAAATGAATGTTCTTGATGCAATTGAACAGTCCTGTGATGTCTTTTTTTACCATGCAGGAGAAGAGACCGGGGTTGATGCTCTGGCCCAGTATGCACGGGGCTGTGGCTTTGATAAAATTACAGGTATTGAGCTTGAAAATGAACGGCCTGGTTTGATACCCACATCAGCATGGAAAAGAAAACGGTATAATGTTCCCTGGCAGGGTGGAGAGACGCTTTCAATAGCCATTGGCCAGGGGTTTGATCTTGTTACTCCTCTTCAAATGGCTGTTTTTATAGCAGCTGTGGGTAATGATGGTACAATTTACCGGCCAAGAATTTTGAAATCAGTTCAGATTCCAGGTCAAAATGCTGTTGTTGTTAAGAGACCTGAGATAACCGGCGGACTTCCTGCAGGCAGGAAGACATTAAAGATTGTAAAACAGGGATTATTCAATGTTGTTCAGGGGGAGCGGGGAACTGCCAGAGCCATCAGAATAAAAGGGATTGACATTGCAGGTAAGACAGGAACGGCACAGGTTTTCAGTATAAAAAACAGGGATAGACACGATAATGAAAGTCTTGCTTATTCTCTGCGGGATCATGCATGGTTTGTCTGTTATGCTCCTGCCAAAGATCCTGTAATAGCTGTTTCTGTTCTTGTTGAGCATGGAGAGCACGGATCAACTGCAGCAGCACCCATTGCAGGAGAAATTATAAAACTTTATCTCAAACAAAAAGGTTTAATGGATGAGCGGGGTTGATTATGTTTGACAGGCGGCTTGTTGAAGATTTTGACTGGGGTCTGCTTTTAATCACTGTTTTGATTTTAGGTGTCGGGCTCTCTGTTCTGTACAGTGCTGTAACGGCTGGAGATTGCGGTGGTGTACATCCTTTATTTAAAAAACAGTTGGTATGGATCTGCGGCGGTTTTATAGTTATGTGCATATCTTTCATGGTTCATTATCAATTTCTTGATAAGGGAAGTGTTGCATTTTATACCGTCTGTGTCGGGCTTCTCATGGCTGTTCTTCTATGTGGTAAACATATCGGGGGGTCAAGGCGCTGGCTTGCTTTAGGCCCTTTTACCATGCAGCCTTCTGAGTTGATGAAGCTCTCCATGATAATAGTTCTCTCTTCTGTCTATTCAATTTCTGCTTCAGAACATGGTTTGTCTTTTAAGGGGCTTGTTAAACCCGGTCTGTTTCTGTTGATTCCATTTATGCTTATAGTCAACCAGCCTGATCTTGGTACTGCTCTGCTTCTTCTTTTTATTGCAGCCTGCATGACTCTGTTTGTTAAGGTGGAAAAGAGAGTATTTTACACTTGCCTGGGTTTTGCGGCAAGTGCTGTTCCCCTTGTGTGGTTTCTGCTAAAGGATTATCAGAAATCCAGGATACTTACATTTTTAAATCCTGAACGGGATCCTCTGGGGGCTGGTTATCATATAATTCAGTCAAAGATTGCCATTGGTTCAGGTATGCTTTTTGGTAAAGGTTATTTAAAAGGAACCCAGAACGCTTTATCATTTTTACCAGAGCAGCATACAGATTTTATCCTTTCTGTACTGGCAGAGGAGTGGGGACTGGCTGGCTGCTCGTTTCTTCTTTTGTTATATTTTCTTCTTCTGCTCTGGGGGTTTAATGTCTCTTACTGCTGTAGAGATAAGTTTGGTTCAATTCTGGCATTTGGTATCACAATAATGATATTCTGGCAGGTTTTTATTAATATTGGTATGGTTATGGGACTTATGCCGGTTGTGGGGGTTCCTCTGCCTTTGATAAGTTATGGCGGGTCTTCTATTGTGACAAATATGGTGGGGATAGGTATTTTGCTGAATATCAGCATGCGCAACTTTACTGCAAATTGATGTTATTTTTTTTTCAATGTTGACAAAAAATTGTCTTGATGGTAATCATTTTTCGATCTTGTATTTTCCGATTTTGTATGGATTTAAACTGTTTTATGGGAATATAAAACAGTATATTGTTATAGGTAGTTGGTATAATTATAATTATTAACTGGCGGAGGGAAAGTTTATGGTTAGTGTTGATGGGTCATTGGTTATTCAGATCATCAATTTCCTTTTTCTCTTGTTTGTGCTTAATCTGGTTCTTTTTAAGCCTGTCCGCAAAATTCTTCTGGAACGAAAGGAGAAGATAGCAGGTCTTGGAAAGGGAGTTGAAGAACTCTCCAAAGAGGCTGTGGACAAGGACGAGGCTTATAAAGATGGTCTTAAAGGGGCCAGAAGTGAAGGTCTTAAGCAGAAAGAGACCTTTATTGAGCAGGCATCACAAGAAGAAAAAGAGATAATTGAGAGGATCAATAAAAAGGCTCAGGCAAACCTTGCAGAAATTCGTGGTCAGGTGGCAGAAGAGACTGCAAAGGCCAGAGTTGCCTTAGAAAAAGAGATTGATGCTTTTGCCATGGCAATGGGTGAAAAGATTTTGGGGAGGGCTTGCTGATGAAGAGTGTAAGATTTATTAATAAGCACTGTAAAATCATCTTTTCTGCAGCAGGTATGCTCCTTTTTATGGCGGTTAATGTTGCCCTTGCATCATCGGGCGGCGGGCATGAAGCTGCTGATCCAAAAGGCTGGGTTGCTACAGATACCTACAGAGTTCTCAATTTTGTTGTTCTGGCCGGCGCTCTTTTTTATGTTGCAAGAAAACCGGTTAAGGAGTTTTTTTCATCCCGTATAAAAGGTATTAAGGAAGAACTTGAAGTTCTGGAGCAGAAAAAAGCCGATGCAAAAAAGTCTCTTGCTGAGTATGCTGACAAAATGGCAAATCTTGACAGGGAATCTGAAAAGATTGTTGCTGATTATGTTAAGCAGGGCGAGGATGCCAAAAAAAGAATTCTTGTTGAGGCTGAAGAACAGGCTGTTAAACTGGAAGAGTCGGCAAAACGAAATATTGAGCAGGAGTTCAAAAGTGCAAAAATTGCACTACAGCAGGAGATTGCTGAAAAAGCTCTTGGGCAGGCAGAAATCCTTGTTAAAAAATCAATTTCATCTGAAGATCAGGAGAGACTGGTTGATGAGTACCTGAAGAAGGTGGTGGCCTAATGAAAAATTTAATAGTTTCAAGGCGTTACGCCAAGGCATTGATGCTTATCGGTAAAGAGGATGGTCAGGCTGATCAGTATCGCACAGAACTTGATGGGATTGTAGGGCTTTTTGATCAAAATCAAGAGTTTGAACAGGCTGTTATTAATCCTCTGTTTGATAAAAATGATAGAAGAAATGTGCTGACTGCAGTGATTGAAAAAACTGATCTGTCAAAGGTTATGAAATCTTTTATTGTTCTGCTTTTTGATAAGGGAAGAATTGGTTTTTTAAGAGATGTTTGTGACTTTTACAATAACCTGGCAGATGAACTTAAGGGTGTGGTCCACGCAACCCTGGTTTCAGCAACTCAATTGTCCTCGGAGGCCGTTGAAAAAATCAAACAGGGTCTTGCAGCGAAAACCGGTAAGGATGTTATTCTGGATGTTGAACAGGATAAATCTCTTATCGGAGGAATTGTTACAAGGATTGGAGATCTTGTGCTGGATGGCAGTGTTAAAACTCAACTGTTCAATATGAGAGAATCATTAAAAAGGGGTGAGAGTATCTAATGGAAATAAGAGCTGAAGAGATAAGCCAAATTATAAAAGAGCAGATCAAGGACTTTGATAAAGAGGTCGAGCTCAGTGAAACTGGTGTCGTCCTCTCTGTTGGTGATGGTATTGCCAGTGTATATGGCCTGGAAAAAGTAAAGGCAATGGAGCTTGTTGAGTTCCCCGGTGGAGTTTTGGGACTTGCATTGAACCTTGCCTCGGATAATGTTGGTGTTGCTATTCTTGGTGAAGACAGGGCTATCAAGGAGGGGGACATTGTAAAGAGAACAGATCGTATTGCTTCTGTTCCTGTTGGTGAAGCAGTTCTTGGCCGTGTTGTATCAACAACTGGTGCGCCAATTGATGGAAAGGGACCGATTAGTTCTGAAAAAACCATGAATATTGAGCTTGTTGCTCCTGGTGTTATTGCAAGGAAATCAGTTCATCAGCCATGCTATACAGGTGCAAAAGCCGTTGACGGCATGACTCCTGTTGGCAAAGGACAGCGTGAGCTTATCATTGGTGACCGTCAGATTGGTAAAACAGCCATAGCCGTTGATGCAATAATTGCACAGAAAAATACAGACGTTAAATGTATCTATGTTGCATGCGGTCAGAAAAAATCTACAGTAGCCCAGATTGTTGCCGCCCTTGAAGAGCATGGTGCCATGGAATACACAACTGTTGTTGCTGCAAGTGCAAGTGAGTCTGCTGCAATGCAGTATCTTGCACCATATGCAGGATGTGCCATGGGTGAGTATTTTCGTGATAAAGGAGAGCATTCTCTTATTGTTTATGATGATCTTTCAAAACAGGCTGCTGCTTACCGTCAGGTATCCCTGCTCCTGAGACGTCCGCCAGGACGTGAGGCTTTCCCTGGAGATATCTTTTACAACCATTCAAGATTACTTGAACGTTCTGCAAAACTTTCTGATGAGCATGGTGCAGGTTCTCTAACTGCTCTTCCCATCATTGAAACCCAGGAAGGTGATGTTTCCGCATTTATTCCAACCAATGTTATCTCTATTACAGACGGCCAGATATATCTTGATAAGTCCCTGTTTTTTGCCGGTGTAAGACCTGCTATTGATGTTGGGCTTTCAGTGTCCCGTGTTGGCGGTGCAGCCCAGGTAAAGGCTATGAAACAGGTTGCAGGTACCTTAAGACTTGACCTTGCACAATACCGTGAGCTTGAGGCTTTTGCAGCATTTGGAAGTGATCTTGATGCAGCAACCCAGAGACAGCTTACCCGTGGTGAAAGACTTGTTGAGCTTCTTAAACAACCCCAGTTCAGCCCTCTTCCCATGGAGAGACAGGTGACAGCCCTTTATGCAGGCACCAAGGGGTATATTGATAAATATTCAAAAGAAGTTGTGGGTAAATACGAACAGGGTCTTTATACCTTTGTTGAGAATAGATTTCCTGAGATCTTTGCAGATCTTAAAGAAAAAGAAGAGATTACAGATGATATAGAAGCTAATCTTAAGAAAGCCCTTAAAGCCTATGACGAAGAATTTAAGGAAACAGTATAAATCCTTATGAGTTTTGTCGTGATACTATTTAATTTTAAAAGGCTTGAGAGGTAATCTATGGCAACTTTAAAAGAAGTACAAACAAAGATAGGCAGTGTAAAAAAGACCAAACAGATCACTTCTGCCATGAAAATGGTTGCTAGTTCAAGATTGCGTGGTGCCCAGAACAGGATGAATGCTTTTAAACCGTATGCGTCCAAGTTTGCTGAAGTTCTGGGAAGTATAGCAGGGAGTGCCGGAGAAGAGGCAAGTCCCCTGCTTGTACCCCGTGAAGAGGTAAAAAAAGTGAATATCATCCTCTGTACATCTGACAGAGGACTCTGTGGCGGTTTTAATGCTAACCTTATTGCAAAGGCTGAGGAATTAGTTAAATCTGATCTTTCCGGCAAAGAGGTCTCATTTACATGTTTTGGAAAAAAGGGCCGTGATTTTGTCAAAAAAATACCCTTATCCATCGATGATGAATATCTTGATGTTGTTGGAGGAAAATTTGATTTCAGCATAGCATCAACTTCAGGAGAGACACTGATAAAGAGATTTCTTGATGGAGATGTTGATGAAGTGTATCTTGTATATTCTAAGTTCAAGACCATGGCAAGGCAGGAAGCTGTTGTAAAACAGATCCTTCCCATTCCATCCCTTGAGGAAGTGGCAAGTGAGGAAGAGAGTGTAAAAAAGGATGACTCTGTCTATCTTGCAGAGCATATCTGTGAGCCTTCTTCTGACGTGCTGCTTGGAGAGATGCTGCCCAAGAATATTTATATTCAGATATATGATGCTCTGCTTCAGACATCAACAAGTGAGCACGCTTCAAGAATGAGGGCCATGGAAAATGCAACAAAGGCATGTGAAGATATGATTGATGAACTGCAGACCATCTTTAATAAGAGAAGGCAGGCAGGAATCACTGCAGATCTCATGGATATTGTTGGCGGTGCAGAGGCTCTGAACGGATAAAATTCTGAACGGATAAAATATAGATATATAATATTATAAGTACCCATGCAAAACTAATTTTATAAAATTGCCTATCAAAATATAGAATTGATTTTCAACATAGAATGATTTTGGACAGGTACTTAAATAGTTTTTTACAGGAGAAACTAATGGCTGAAAATATAGGAAAAATATCACAGGTACTTGGTGCTGTTGTGGATGTTGAGTTTGAACCGGGAAAGCTCCCGCCCCTTCTCACAGCTCTAACGCTGACAAGCCCTGTTATTGATGATACAGAAGATAATCTTGTGCTTGAAGTTGCCCAGCATCTTGGCGACAATATTGTAAGATGTATTGGAATGAATGTAACCGACGGACTTCAAAGGGGAAATCCTGTGAAAGATACAGGTTCTCCAATTATGATGCCCGTTGGTGAAGCATCTCTTGGAAGAGTGCTTAATGTTATTGGAAAACCTGTTGATGGTCTTGGTGACATCGTTACGGACACTATGCTGCCCATTCATAGAGCTGCTCCCTCATTTGTAGAGCAGGATACATCTGTCAAGGTTCTTGAAACCGGTGTAAAGGTTATCGACCTTCTCGTTCCCTTTCCAAGGGGCGGTAAAATGGGAATGTTTGGTGGTGCAGGTGTTGGTAAGACTGTTATCATGATGGAGATGATCAACAATATTGCCATGCAGCATGGTGGTATCTCCGTATTTGGCGGTGTTGGAGAAAGAACCCGTGAGGGTAATGATCTTTACCACGAGATGAAGGATTCAGGTGTTCTTCCAAAATGTTCTCTTGTTTACGGACAGATGACTGAACCTCCTGGAGCAAGGGCAAGAGTTGCTCTTTCAGCTCTTACATGTGCTGAGTATTTCCGTGATGAAGAAGGCCAGGATGTGCTTCTCTTTATTGATAATATTTTCCGTTTTACCCAGGCTGGCCAGGAAGTATCAGCTACCCTGGGACGTATGCCTTCTGCTGTTGGTTATCAGCCGACACTTGCAGTTGAAATGGGTGAGCTTCAGGAGAGAATCACATCAACTGATAAAGGCTCAATTACAGCTGTTCAGTGTGTTTATGTACCTGCAGATGATTTAACCGATCCTGCACCTGCAACAACATTTGCCCATCTTGACGGTACTGTTGTTCTTTCCCGTCAGATTGCAGAGCTTGGTATCTATCCGGCTGTGGATCCCCTTGATTCAACATCAAGAATCCTTGATGCTGCTTATATTGGTGACGACCACTACAATGTTGCAAGAACTGTACAGCAGACCCTTCAGAAGTATAAAGAGCTTCAGGATATCATTGCAATTCTTGGTATGGATGAGCTTTCTGACGAAGATAAAATTACTGTTCAGCGTGCAAGAAAACTTCAGAGATTTCTTTCACAGCCTTTTCATGTTGCAGAGACTTTTACAGGTATGCCAGGCAAGTTTGTAAAGGTTGAAGATACTGTAAGATCCTTTAAAGAGATCATTGAAGGTAAACATGATGATCTTGCTGAAGGTGCTTTTTACATGGTAGGCAGCATTGAAGAGGCAAGGGAAAAAGCAGCCAAAATGGCTGAGGATAAATAATCCAAGGGGGCAATAATGGCTGAGAATATATTTCTTGAAGTGGTCACCCCTGATAAGGCTGTTGTCAGTGAAGATGCTCAGATAGTTATGGCACCGGGAACTGAAGGTGAGTTTGGTGTTCTTACCGGGCATACCACTTTTCTTACTTCTCTTAAAACTGGAACTCTGCGTTATACAGATGCTTCTGGAAAAGAGCGTTGTGTCTTTGTCAATGGCGGATTTGCCGAGGTACTGCCTAACAAGGTGACCCTTTTGGCCGAGACTGCGGAAAGAAGAAAAAATATTGATGTGGAAAGGGCTGCAAAGGCAAAGAAACGAGCTGAAGAGAGGCTTGTCAAGAGTGGTCCCGATATCGATATGATGCGGGCGGAGGCAGCCTTGAGGCGGGCAATTCACCGACTTTCCCTGAAGCAGGCTTAGTCTTATGAAGTTGGTTTGACTTTTTTGAAATAGGATGTTTTGTTCAATCAAACCAGGGGATGTCCATATACGTGGACATCCCTTTTTTTTTATGGTTTACTATTTTTTTGATACTCAAAATTTATTTTTTGTGATAAGTAGGTGGACATATTATGTTTACCCATCCTTGCAATATTTAAACTCTTTAAATAAGAGTGTTTATGGCTTTCGAGATAGGTAAAAACATTAGGCCAGGTACTTAGTGAAGGTTTGTCCGTTAAATTTAAACAGGATGCCGGTCGGGTTGTTTGAGGCAGATACCATGGAACAAAGAGGCTTTACGCCCAGGCACTGAGCTATGATACAACGCATGTGGGGAGAAACAGAATGAAACAAAATGATCTTGGTGTTGTTGTTCTGGCTGCCGGCCGGGGTACAAGGATGAAGTCGGATAAACCCAAAGTTCTGCATACTGTAAATGGCAGGAGTATGCTTTCCTGGGTGCTTGAGAGTGCAGTTGACGTTGCAGGGAAAAATGTTGTGGTTGTGGTGGGGCATCAGTCAGAAAAAGTAAAAAAAGATATCTCAGCAGAGTTTGATGTTAGCTTTGAATTGCAGAGGGAACTTATTGGGACAGGGGATGCTGTCAGAAGTGCTCTTCCTGGTTTGTCCCATGATGTTAAGGATGTTCTTATTCTCTGTGGGGATGTGCCGTTAATAAGAAAAAAAACATTATTGGAAACAGTTGCATTTCACAAAAAAAATCAAAATGATATAACAGTACTGGCAGTTAATCTTGACAATCCCTCAGACTATGGACGGATCATCCTTGATAAAAAAAAAGAGTTTTTATGTATCAGGGAGGAGGCTGACGCCAGTGTTGAAGAAAAAAGAGTTGTTCTGGTAAATTCGGGAATATACTGTGTTAAAAAAGATTTTCTTGTATGGGCTCTTGAATTTATTAAGCCTGATAATGTACAAAAGGAATATTATTTTACAGATATTGTGGCAATTGCAAAAAGAAAAGGAAATAGAGCAGGTTATGTTGCAATAGATAATTGCCAGGAGGTTTTTGGTGTCAACACAATCTCTGAATTACAACAGGTTGAACAGCTGATGAGAGAAATGGATTTATGAATTATCTTGACTTTATGAAATACTATGAATTATATTTAAAAAAAGCTTTGAGAGGTATAAAAATTGGATAATGAATTTTTAGATGATAAGTTTAACGATATAGAAGAGAAAGTCGATTTTTTGATAGAACTTTGTCAGACACTGCAGATTGAAAATAGTGAGTTGATGACAAAGGTTGAAAATTTTGAAGTCGAATTTAATAAAAAGAATGAGATTGAAGAACTTCATGTTGAACAGCAGGCAGTGATTCGATCTAAAATTGACGGACTGCTTTTAAAACTCAATAATTTTTCAGATGCTCCTGTTGGTGAATCTGAAAAAAAATAGAGGGGCTTAATAATAGAGATAAAATCATTGGATGATATTGTTAAAATTGAACTTTTCGGGGAAGAATTTAGATTTAAACCTGATAAGGATGTGAAAAATTCTGAAAAGGTTGCTGAGTCACTTAAGCTGTATGTAACAAAGGCTGAAGAACAGTTTAGGACAAAAGTTTCAGGTAATGATAGACTGACTATTCTTCTTCTTGCTGCCATGAATATATCTAAGGATTTTTATGAGTTGCAGATTGAATATTCCAGGCTTGAAACTTATGTTGCAGACAGAGCTTCTTCCCTGTTAAAAAAGATTACTAATGGAATTTAATGAGTATGTATATTATTGATTTTAAGATACAACCCCTGCGGTGTGCGTGATTGCATAATGGCCTTTGTCCTAATTTTATATGAAAGGGAGTTCACACTTATACTGGTGTGCATGTTCCAGGGTAAAGGAAAAGCCTGAAGGTGTAACTGAACGCCCACTTTTTGAACTGCTGGTTCAAAGACTAAGGCAACACGGCATTATGTGGGGGTTTCTTAATTAGTGAACAATAATTATCCAGATTTTGTGCAGGATTTTTGTTTGTCTTCAGGGCGTGATAACAGGAGCATAGTGAACTATGTGCCTGTTATCACAACGTAGAAGACGGGCAAAAAGACAAACAAAATGGATAATTATTTTTTTCCGCCTCCCTAAACAATCATTGGTTTAAGGCTTTGATCTGCCTGGTTTCTTCAACTTATTATTTTTTTATTCCTTACCTGATCTATTCCCAATTTTATATTTTGTTAAAGTATATGGTGTGAAACCTGTTGTTGTCCTGGGTCTTATTAATTCTCTTTTTCGTTTTTCCGGTAAAAGAATTAATAACCTGAAGGTTACACGGAATTCCGTTTGCGTGTGATTTTCAGGATAGATTTTAATTTGTCCTGATTTAGGAGACACCTGGGGTTGTAGATTTTATTGTTGCCAGAGTACTGATATGGCTAAGTATATAACCGGCACGGCCGGAGCG
>JAYEHB010000463.1:0-5044 GCA_034659375.1 Thermodesulfobacteriota bacterium | reverse complement strand
ATTTATAAATAATGAGCATACCCATAGTATTAACAGCATTTGGAACAACAGCAAAGGCTTTTGAAACCTACGGCATAATGGATGAAATTTTCCAGGAAAGATTTAAAAAGAACCCTGTTTTATGGGCATACTCTTCAAGAATGGTTAAATCTTCCATGAAGAAAAACAAGAAAGTTGATATCAAAGATCCTGGCGAGGTTCTTGAAGAGCTGAAAGCAAAAGGCCATGAATGGGCAGTTGTCCAGTCTCTGCATCTTATATGCGGCCACGAATTTGACAGGCTTGTCACAATTGCAGAAAAAAGCATTATCAGAACATCCATGGGGCTGCCCCTTCTTACATCTGCCAAAGATTACATGGAAACAGCAAATGCATTGAAAACTATTATGCCTCAATCCAACGATGAAGCAGTTGTGTTTGTGGGACACGGCACAGACCATCCCGCCTGGACAGCCTATCCAGCCCTTGAACAGATCATGAGAAAAAAATATGGCAGCCAGATATTTTCAGGTGTTGTGGAAGGATACCCTGAGATGGAAGATACCATTAACAAAGTAAAGCAAAATGGCTTTAAAAAAGTAAAGCTCGTTCCTTTCATGCTTGTGGCAGGTGTTCATTTTAATGAGGATCTTACAAAAAATGAAGATTCCTGGGAAAAAACATTTCAAAAAAATGGGATTAAAGTATCTGTGGTTGACCACGGAGCAGGCAAGCTTAAACCAATAACAGAGATATTCTGCAGACACATTAAAGAGGCCCTGGATGTGATTCCAGTTTAACTTCAGCCAAAAACAGGCTTAAGATATCATTTATGAATCGAGTCTGTTTTTGTGTTGACAAATTCACTTCTGTTTTGTTAAGGTTTTTTCTTGACTTGCCCTTTAATGGGTGATCCCTTTATTACTTTAGGGAGGCGGGGAAAAATAAATCCCAGTTTATGGTTAATATGATAAAAAATCTAATAAAGCGAGACTCGTCCAGACCTGGATAGAAATTCATAGAGATGAATTAATGGCAAACTGGGGATTAGCAGTAAATGGACAAGAAATATTCAAAATAGATCCTTTGAAAGGAGGTAATATCATGAATCCGAGAGTAAAAGAAGTTATTGCAAATAATGATTATACAATCAACATTATATTTGATAATGGAGAAGAAAAAGTTTTTGATGTAAAACCCTTCTTGAATAAAGGTATTTTTAAAGAATTAAGGGATACAAATATTTTTAAATCTGTAAAACCGTTTATGGGTAGCATTCAATGGAAACATGGACAAGACTTTTGTCCCGACACCTTGTATCTATCAGGTAAACGCATAACACGACGTTCCAGCGGACTGGCAAAGAGCGCCCGCCGCTGAACTCATCGTTGGGCACATTTGCGTAGAATTCGGCATGACAAATAACGAGAATGCACTCATCGAATTTGATATCATATTATGCTTGCAAAGATGTCATAATGTGATATGTATCAATACATGAATAGTAAGAACAAAAAAACACTCAGCATAATTTTCACCGATCCGGTTAGGAATGAGTTTTAAATAACTTGCCCATTTTTAACAACCAATTGGAATAGCAGTATAATTCCAGTTAGGCAAAATTTTATCGAAGACAAGACGCATTGTTTTTTTAAAGGTGTCGCTAACTTTTCTGCCGGTTTGATAAATTTTGTTAATGACATGAACGAAGACATTCAAACCTTTTTTCGTGCGAATTTTGGATATCAGATCGATCACCAACTCCAAACTTGAGAATATGACCCCTTGACAAGCACGTGTTACATGGGGAAACAGACGATGCTCAATTGGATTATATTTCGAACAATACAGAAAGCTTTCATCCATATTTTTAAGCATACTCAAAAACTTAGGCCAAGGGACGGAGAAAGTGAGAAGCTGCGGCTTAAAGCGCGTTCTTACTGAAGGATCAAGGCCACCTAAGACCGCCTTTGGCTGATCAGATGCAAGTTAGTACATTGGAAAGCCAACAATCGAATCACAAGCAGTACCAAACGGTGCAATTACGTCGTATGGTGTCATGGTGTCAAAAGTTGCTAACCCATGGAGGCCTGAAATAACATCCGGGTTGCCGAAGAAAAAAACTACCTGTGGATCATCCTGTTCTTCAAGTGTATCCCAACGCTTAAACACAAGGTATTTCCCAAAAGCCTTTTTGGCGATGTTCATACATATTCTCAAGAAAATCATAACTCTTTTTGGCATCCTTCATAAGTACTTTACACTTTCTGAAACCATTCCTTAATTTAAAGGTGGTTTTACTGAAAAAGTGTAAAGTACTTTTATGCTGATATGAAGGATGCCCTCTTTTTAACACGTTCCACATTGCAGACGTAGTTCTTAATATCCTCGGTGAGTTCATTTATTGAATTTTTCAGCGAGTTTTCCTACACATTAGTAATTTTACCACATCAAATGGAAAAAAGCCTATAAGTTGAGTGTCAAAAGAAAAATGCAGGCAGTTATTCTGCCGGATCAATGATCATATTATCAATAAGCCTTGTTTTACCCACCTTAACAGCCAAAGCAACAAGCAGATCTCCTTTAAGGGACGTTACATCCTCAAGGGTTTCAGGATCACACAGCGATATATAATCAATACTGGTATAGGGAAAGGATTCAATATATTCTTTAATTTTTTTTCTGACAGCATCAGCAGAACTGCCCTTTGCAATCATCTCCTTTGCCATTTTAAGAGAGTTTGAAAGAGTTAAGGCAGCGTCCCTATGTTCAGGCAAAAGATATGCGTTTCTGGAGCTCATGGCAAGGCCGTCATCTTCCCTTACAATGGGGCCTCCTATAATCTCAATATTGTAGTGCAGGTCAGCAGTCATCCGTCGTATCACCTGGAACTGCTGAAAATCCTTTAAACCAAAAACTGCCACATCAGGTTTTACAATATTAAACAATTTAGTTACCACCGTTGCAACGCCCCTGAAATGAACAGGCCTTGACAATCCGCACATATGATGGGGAAGATTGGAAAGCTCCACATAGGTCTGATATCCATTGGGATAAATCTCATTTCCGTCAGGAAGAAAGATGGCTGACACACCCAAGTCCCTGGCAAGCGTGATATCCTTTTCAATATCAGAAGGATATGCATCAAGATCTTCGTTCTCACCAAACTGAGCAGGATTAACAAAAAGACTGACCACAAGCACACTGCACAGCTCCCTGCCCTTTTCCATAAGAGAGAGATGGCCTTTATGAAAATATCCCATGGTGGGGACAAGGCAAATCTTTTTTCCTGATTTTTTAATACTTTCAGACCAGGCCTGCATTTCTGCCACTTTTTTAAAAATCTTCATTATAACTCTCCATTTTTTTAATCCCCCCATGGCAGAACGGTCTTCCACAACGAAAAACGAAGTCCTCATGATTACAGCAAATTGGACTGAGTTGCCAAGGGCTAAGATCGGGTACTGACCGCATGTTTACCAACCACGCCTAAGATACATGCTGAAGGTTAAGATAACAACCCTAAATTTCAATTTCAGCAATTCAAACTCGGCCGCCTTGCAATACCTTTGTCAAAAAACCAACATAAGATCCGGCATTTTTTCCCCTGAAAAGCATAAACATCTTTCACATCACAAGACAACTATCTGAATTTTAAGGATATTTATTTTTACACAATATATGGCATCCTATTTGCAATAACGAGTTATTAAGATTAAATTTTTCCAAAATTGCCTAAGGGATTTTGACTTCATTGGGAAAACTTTTATTAAGATATAATTTTCAAAAGGGGAAAAAAATGAGACCTGTATTCAACCAAATATCTCAAAAAATTTCAGCACTGTTTTCCATACTTTTCAGCACATCAGTAAGACAATCAGACCACAAAAGGCTGGCACAGTATATTATTGCATTAAATCAGAAAAAATTGCCTATTGAAATAATCAATGAAGCATCCCAATGCCTTAAAGATATTCTTGACTACAGACTGTTTGCCTTTGTTATTCAAAACAATGAAAAATTAGATGTATGGCTCGACCCCAGGATGTATAAAAAATCTCTTGAATCAATAATAATCAATGATTTTAATGTTAAAAACAAATCTAACATCAACTATCTAAATCACAGTTTTCAAGATGACGAGCAGGAAAAAAAAATCAGCATGAAAAACCTTGTATCCTATGATCTATGGGAAGAGTACTGCACGGCAAAAATCTACATGCTTCCAAATCACAGCATAATGAACTACCATGAAGAGCTGGTAAATATTATCCTTAAAAGCACAGGAGTTGCAATCTCCAGGCAGATGAACATAGCACAACTTACAGATGCAGCAACACTTGATCCTCTTACAGGATGTTATAACAGACGTGAACTTGAAAGCCAGATGAAAAGGCATATTGCAAGGACAACAAGACATAACAGCCCTTTATCCATTTTCATGCTTGATATTGATCATTTTAAAAAAGTTAATGATACTTACGGGCACCAGGCAGGAGATGATGTTTTAAAAGATATTACAAGGAGCATCCAGCAAAATATAAGAGCAGAAGATATCCTGGCAAGATACGGCGGCGAAGAATTCATAGTAATTCTGCCTGAAACAGACAAACATGCAGCAATGGAGCTGGCTGACAGACTAAGAGATAACATTTCAAAAAAAATGATAAAAACAGCCACAGATACCATCAAAATCACAGCAAGTTTTGGTGTTGCAGCTTTTACCCCACACACTAATATGGAGCAGTTGATTAAAGAGGCTGATGAAATGTTGTATAAGGCAAAACTCAACGGCAGAAACATTGTTATGCCGGGACTGATAAAAATATGTTCACACACCAACACCAACTATTTTGAAAATTGAAAATTGAAAATTGAAAATTGATAATTGATAATTGATAATTCATAATTGATTTTTGTTCTGCTTTCAGACAAGAGTACTGCCAAAACGATTCAATTGTTCAAGATTCTTTCGTATAACCTCAAACAGATCATTATAAATTTTTGACTGCCCATACTTTTTTTCATGTTTCGCAAGCAATGGGGCATAAGCTTTTGTCACAGC
>JAYEHB010000462.1:14543-18359 GCA_034659375.1 Thermodesulfobacteriota bacterium | reverse complement strand
TGACACAAGTCCTGTACTGCTGAAACTGAACTTGTGTTCTTCAAAAAAACGTACAGGCTGAAGAACACTTTTAACTTATGGCTTACATCCCCTACCCTGAAGGGATAGGGGTTTTACGCCATCTTTAAAAATGGTCGCCATAAAAAATAATTTTTTTCTGTCGATTTATCTGTTTTGCGGATATTCAAGAATAATTTTCAGCACTCTTCTGAGAGGTTCTGCTGCACCCCATAAAAGTTGATCCCCAACGGAGAATGCAGTGATGTATTTATTCCCAAGATTGAGCTTTCTTACTCTTCCCACGGGAATATCAAGGGTGCCGGAAACTCTGGCTGGTGTGAGCTCCTTTAATGTCTCTTCTTTTGAGTTTGGAATTACTTTTACCCATTCATTGGCAGATGCAATAATTTCTTCTATATCCTTAAGGGGAAGCTCCTTTGTCAGCTTTATTGTAAACGCCTGACTGTGACAGCGCATGGTACCAATTCTTACGCACTGGCCGTCAATGGGAATGGGGTTAGATTCTCTTCCAAGGATTTTGTTGGTTTCTGAAATTCCTTTCCACTCTTCTCTTGTCTGTCCGTTTTCCATGGGGCTGTCGATCCATGGAATAAGGCTTCCTGCAAGGGGGGCTCCAAAGTTTTCCCTGGGAAATTCATCTGACCTTAGTGATGCAGTAACATTTTTGTCTATCTCAAGAATGGCTGAAGAGGGAGATTTAAGCAGGCTGCCTGCATTTGAACCTATCATGCGCATTTGATTTAAAAGCTCACGCATATTTTTTGCACCGGCTCCCGAGGAAGCCTGGTATGTCATGGATGTGATCCACTCCACAAGCCCGTTTTGAAAAAGTCCGTTAAGTCCCATGAGCATAAGACTTACAGTGCAGTTGCCGCCCACATAGTCTTTAATGCCATTTTTCAGACCATTATCAATCATCTCTCTGTTTACAGGATCAAGAACAATAATGCTCTCTTTTTCCATGCGAAGGGTTGAAGCGGCATCAATAAAGTATCCGTTCCATGGCTGTTGTCGAAGATCTGCGTAAACTTTTTTTGTATAATCTCCTCCCTGGCAGGATACAATAATATCCATTTTGGAGAGTTGTTCAATATTACAGGCATCCTCTAAAATCCCTGTTTCAAAGCCCAAATCAGGGCCTTTTTCTCCCTGTTGTGATGTTGTGAAAAAAACAGGCTCAAAACCGGTAAAATCTTTTTCTGCAATCATTCGTTCCATGAGAACTGAGCCAACCATTCCACGCCAACCAATAAATCCAACTTTTTTCATGCCACAAACCTTATTTAAATTTTTAATTTCCCATTTCCATGAGTTTTTTTACAATCTCTTTTATTTCTGCCGGTATGGTTGAAATGTCATCAAAGGGGCGTACACCGTTTCTGTCTGCTTTTTCTATTTCATCCATTTCAGGGATAAATCCCAGGATCTCAAAATCTGAAAGAGATTCTCTGATAAGCTCTTCATCCTCTCTGGATTTGACCCTGTTTCCAAGTACAACAACTCTTTTAATTCCAATGTCATGGCCAAGTTTTCTGATTTTTTCCGCTGCAACCCGGCTTCTTTTTCCAGGATTGACAACGGCAGCCAGGGCATTCACAGAACCTGATGTTCCCCGGCCAAGATGTTCAATACCAGCTTCCATATCCATTACCACAACTTCGTTTCTTGCAAGAACAAGATGGTTCATAAGTGCTTTAAGAATGGTACTCTCAGGGCATATGCATCCTGAACCGCCAGTCTGAACAGTTCCCATGACAAGAAGTTTAACCCCATCTTTTTCCAGGGAGAATCTGTCAGGGATATCATCAACTTTAGGGTTTAAAGTGAAAAAACCACCCATTGTGCCGGGTTTTGCACCTGTACGCTGGGCAATGAGGTCTGAGAGTTCAGAAACCGGAGTTATGGGCTGACTCTCGTCAATGCCAAGTCCTGCAGCAAGATTTGCCACTGGATCTGCATCTATGGCAATAACTTTTTTTTCTTTATCCATATCTGCAATACATCTTGCCACAAGTGATGTGATTGTTGTTTTTCCAACTCCGCCTTTGCCGCCTATGGCCAGTTTTAAACTCAAAATTTTTCTCCGTATCTAAAAATTTTAAACAGTCTCAACTCCAAAAGTTGAGTTCTAATAATAATAGAATGCGTGGGGTCACTAGGTGATTTTTTCTTTTACAGATCCCTTGTGATCCATTAGATAGACAACATATCCACTGGTTTCACTGACGGATATGAGGTCATCTTTTATTATTGCCTGGATCTCATATTTTTCATGCATGGCATCCTTGGGCATCATGGGGAAACATTGCTGCGCTTCTTCCTTGGTGCTGAATGCAGGAATAAATGTTGCACCTGTATCATTCTTCTGAAAGGCCATGAACTGCTCTTTACTGGTATCTGGATTTTGTACAACAATATAGAACCATTGATCAGTTGTATTCTGTTTCATTTTTACCACTCTTTTTTTTCGTTTTTTGTAACTGCCACGGGCAGAGCTGATCTTTCACCTCGGTTTGCCCACAACAAAGGATATGTGTAAAACAAAAAAACCCCTCTCTGACAAAATCAAGAGAAAGGTTATTTGTTAGCCAGTATCCTGACCTGGAACAGCCAGAACCCAAAGGGATTTTTGGGCTTGGTTTTAACCTAGCCCATATATCCTGATTGCAGTAACAACAAAAGCCTGACCTCCGCCATTACGCAAGATAATGACAACAACGCAGGCCTGGCCCCATTACAATTCAAGCCATGAATCTGAGTAAAGAGTATTACCAAGTATTACATTGACTGTCTTAGCATAATCCAGCATCTCTTTCTCAAGGGAGCCCAGGTCAGGCTTGTTTCCATCCATTATACCATAGATAAGATCAACAATATCCTGGCGTTTTCCCTTGGCTATTGCTGTAAGCTGTTCATCAAGGGGGTCGGATATCACAGATACCATGCCGTATTTCTGGAGCATTACCATGTAGGTCTGGTTCAGGATGGGTCTGAGGTGATTTGGAGGTCCATTGGATATATTGGAGAGTCCGCATGTACTTTTGGCACCGGGAGCCATATCTTGAATCATGCCCTGGAACTCCATGAGACTTATGGCCTGGGGCTGCTGAATATTTACAGGTGTTACAATGCCGTCCACCCATATTTTTTCATTGGGAATACCTGCTTCATTGGCAAAATAGAGAAGCTCAACAGCTAAGGCTGCTCTCTCATTCTCATCCCTTGGAAGTCCGTCGGGGCCCCACATCAGAGCTATGAAATCTGCATCATACTCTGCAGTTATGGGAACCATTTTTTCATATCTTTCAGGTCTTGCCATGATTGAGTTGACAATATGTGGCTGGTCAGCAGGTTTTAAAACCTTAAGCCCTGCTTCAATGGCATCAATGTTGGATGAGTCAAGGATGATAGGCATTCCGGGAACGGCTTCCTGGACAACATTACATACCCACGGCATTAGTTCTGTTCCAAATTTTTTAGCTGGTCCAAGATTAATGTCAATGTAGTCCATGCCTTTTTCTTTCTGCATAACAACTTCTTTCTGGATAGGTTCAGGATTACGTTTAGCAGGATCTGCTTCTTTGAATTCTTTTCCAATCACATTGGAAATTACATTGAGGCTTTCACCAAAAAGTATCATTTAATCTTCCTTTTTGTTTAAATAATGTTAATAAAAAAACAATCATTGAGCCAAGTGCTTATAACCGGCATGGCCGGAGCATGGTCATTCTCATCGGCCACAACAAAAAATGAAAGTCAATTATTTTAAATAGTTATAAGGACTTTCATATAAAC
>JAYEHB010000462.1:0-14443 GCA_034659375.1 Thermodesulfobacteriota bacterium | reverse complement strand
TAATAAAAAAACAATCATTGAGCCAAGTGCTTATAACCGGCATGGCCGGAGCATGGTCATTCTCATCGGCCACAACAAAAAATGAAAGTCAATTATTTTAAATAGTTATAAGGACTTTCATATAAACCGGCATGGCCGGAGCATGGTCATTCTCATCGGCCACAACAAAAAATGAAAGTCAATTATTTTAAATAGTTATAAGGACTTTCATATAAACTAAACTAAAAAAATTAAGAGAGGTCAAGTATTATCATGACCTCTCATGATATTTTTATAAATTATTTCACTTTTTCTTTAAGAAAAGCAGGAAGATGGGCAGCTTCCCTGGGACCGACTGTAATTGTCCAGCCGGGAAGTTCTTCTTCAACATCTCCGGCAATGGCAGCTGCATAGCCTGGTATTATAATTTCAGTATGCTTGACTTTGTCCATGATACCGCTTTTTTTCACAAACGTTCCAACATCATCACCGCCAAATTTTCCTGCAGCCCATGCTGTAAGAACGGAAAGTCCTTCTGAATCCTTTATAAGCAGCCATGTCGGCACTTTGCTTGCTTCAATTTCACCTGACACAATAAAGTATGTAAGTGCAAAATTGGTTGTAACAACAACAGGAGAGTTTTCATCAGGATTACCAATTTCAAAGATTCCTTCAGTAACAGTCATTGGTCTCTGGGGATCTGTAAAGATATTGAGTCTTTCAATAAGAAGCGGAAACAGAGATTCAGTTGTAAAGTCTGACATTACAACAATTCCGCCGTATTTTGCAATAAACATTGATGCAATAACTGTTTCCATATCAAGGTTGGAAGCCATTTCACATGGAAATGCTATTGTTGGGAATCCCAATGCCTTGTTGCCTGCTTTTAGAGCAGCACGCCTGATGGCAACCTGATCTTCCAATGCCTGCTTGATCTCCCTTGCACCGGAATCAATAACCAGATCCTTAAGACCCATGCCGGTAAGTTTTTCTGTCAGAGGAATAAGTGCTTCCACTGAATCTGCTTTTACAGCAAGGGGCAGATCATTTTCCTTTGCAAGGACTCCAATCTCATCTGCATTGCTTTCTGTTGCTGCATAGAGAAGGGGACGCTTAAACCCGGCAGTTTCAATACCAGCCTTCATTACATCCATATCCTCAGTCATGAAAACTAGATTGAATTCAGATTTTTCAGCAATGAGTTTTGCAAGGGATGCAAAGGCATCTTTGCCGCTGCCTGCATCTTTTAAAGCAATAAGCTCAGGCCTTAAGTTAAAACCAACACGCTCATACTGAAATGCATTGAATATTTTAAGATTTTTTTCAAGTTCCGCAGCATCAGTGTCAGAAGAGACAGTTGCTGCAAGGAGAGTCGGGTTGAAAAATGTTTTTTCATGTCTGTAAAGAACAGTCTCTCCGCCTGCTGTTCTTCCACGTACTCCTTTTCCAATTTTTACAGGACGAATGGGAGGTGCGGAAGCTTCCGCCAGCTTTTCCCTTGCCTCGTCGGAAACATAGGGGCAGGCATCAAGTTCAGCCTTTCCAGATGCCAGGTTCATTGCAAACGCAAGACAGGTCGGAACTCCGCACTCCTTGCAGTTTGTCTTGGGAAGGAGTTTAAATATCTGTATACCGGTTAATGCCATTATTATCTCCTTAAAGTCTTATTTCAACCGAACAATTAATAAACAAAAATGTTACTTGTTCGCTGTTTAGTAAGGGCAGTGAAATTGAATCTGGTGCTCACTGCCCTTATTGTTTTTTTATGTAAAACTCCGTATAACTATTTAAAATCATGGAGTTTTATTCTTTGTTATGGCCGGCAGCAAATATTATGCCCCGGCCATGCCGGTTTATATTAAATATTGACTATCCGATAATTGAGTCCATGTCCAGGGCTGGATGTTTCTTTTCCTGGAGAAAAGGAAGAATCTCTTCTTCTGTTATTCCCACGGTCTCATCTGCAATTCTGTCATAAAGATCCGGACATCCCATTTCTTCTCCTCTGGCATCAATGCGGTCTTTGATCTCTTCCTTGAGCATTTTCGGCATCCATACCATTCTTAGAAGCCCGCCGTCACCAAGGATAAATTTACCCTGGGTAATGTTGTGCTTGGAGTGACCGACAAATCCCGGAGATGATGCTCCACCGCCCATTACACCTGCCAGGGTGGTGAATTTCATTCCACAAGGTGTTTCTCCGGCATAGTCCCTGCCAACAGTCATGACACCGTTGCATGATGGAAGCATGGCTGCAATACACTCGCAGCATCCGCAGGTTGTCATTGGGTCAGTTACCATGGAGTAGAAATTGTAATGGGTAACTGCACCCCTGGATGCTTTATAGACAAAATCGTTTACACCCTTCCACTGACCAAGTTTGGGATCAAGACATTCGCCCTTTTCAATGGGCTGGTTTGGACCAGTTGGATTGATCTCATAGGAAGCCTTGCAGTCCATCCAGTTATATGCACCACAAAGACCTGTTCTTTCAGGACTTACAGAACATACATGGTTTGGTGCAAAGGACTGGCACAATGTACATGAGTAATAGGTTTCAACATCCTCATCTCTCATGTTGTCAACACGGGAATCACGGCTAAGATACTCTGCCTTTGCAGTTTCTGTGAGTTTATCAACATCATCTTTCTTTGTATAAAGTGTGACCTGAACCTTGTCCACAATTTTGGTAAAATCCTGGTGGAACTTGGCGTGGAGTACAACCCCGATATCTTTAAGGGTAAAGCCCTTTTCCATTCCATCTTTACTGATCCGCAACCAGGAGATATCCCTCTGACCAATGTGCATGATACCCTGGATATAATTGATCAGATGATGGATCTGTCTTTCCAGAATAGGCTCAAAATCAGACTGGAACTCACGGCCTGCCACCTGTACAAAGATTCCAAGGGGGAATGTATCTCCTTCTTTGAGATCTGTAACATCAGGTCCTTCAATTATGACTTTGCCGTCCTCGATTTCGCCCAATTCAGCCATTTTAACAAGCTCGGTACACTGGGTCTTGCCGCCGCCGCACTGGACATGGAGATCAGCACCCCTTACACGTTCACCCTCAAATGCAGGACCAAATGAACAGGGAATATCAATTTCAGAGACAGTTACCTTAAGTCCCCTGACTTCAATGGATTTCTGGCAGATTTCATCATGGGGAATATTGGGGACAACATGTTCATATGTACAGATACCGGAAGGCAGAACAGCAGGAATATCCGTATCTCCTATTACAGGGAAACCCCAGTTTAAGACGCCGCCTGCAACAGCACCCCATTCGGTACCAACCTCACCGAGTGCATTTGCAAATGCAAAAACTCTCTCTTTGTTGTAAAGCAGTATTTTTTTGTAATCACCGGGCTGAACACCACCAAAAGTCATGGCAACCCTGTTGGCAAATCCAGCTGCAAATGTTGCAGCGGAAAGATCAGGACCAAAAGGAACAAGCCTTGTATTCCATCCTAGCTGTACTCCTGCCTCAAGCAATTGCTCAGTGATAGTTGTACCGTTATGGTTGGCTGCAAACCAGGTGTATAGACTTTTTTTCTGATACTCCTCTACAATGTTTTTTGCAATTTCAGGTGTTGGAGCTGATCCAAGAATAACTGCAAAACCAGGAGCTGAACCATCAACAAATTCAACACCCCTTTTTCTTAAGATAACGTCATCTGCTGCTCCAAGCCATATTTTGCCGGCATCAACATCAATATCTTCTGCTGATGCAAGATAAAAATCAGGCTCATTAAGATATTTAAGTGCCTCTTTTATCTCAAGGGCCAGAATAGCTCCCATTCCTGCATCAAGAAGATTTCCAAGATATGGAAGATGATTTTTACTCTTTACATGGGGTGGAAGAAGCCCTCTGGCAATATCAAGGGGTTCTTGAAGGTCCTCAAGAGTTTTAACCTTAATTCCCAGAAGTGAATAAATTATTGGAAGATAATAAGCGGTATTGGGAAAGCCAACCTTTGTGGACGCATCATAGGTTTCCAAAGCAGTTTGATATTCTCCTTCAACCTTAGAAACAATATTGTAACCTCCCTGTATTACTGCAAATGCTATTAATTTTGACATTTCATTCCTCCTTCATTGAGGATTTATATTTTATGATTTATATATTCACAATATATGATTTTGACCTATACTTTAAAGAGCCTGGCGTGCAGAGAAATCCATCATAATTCTTTCCCTTGCCTTATCGATTCCGAGTTCTTTTCGTTTTTTATCTATATGGTCAATCATTTTCCAGGCATGTTTGATTGGATCAGGCTCAGTACCCCACATTCCGCCGTAAAGTTCTTCAAATTCTTTACAAATGTAATCGCTGAACACCGGAGCACCCGTTATGGGCAAATTGCTGAAAACCGTATAAACACCCGAGGCAACAAAGTAATGACCAATGGAGATCGCTTTCTCACTCATCCATTCAGGCGCACTTCCTGCTGCAGGCAAGTCGGAAATATCATTTCCAAGACCGCCAGCTTTCACAACCTCTGTTGCAGCGAGAAGAATCCGGCTGTTATCAACACAGGATCCAAGATGAAGAACAGGAGGAATTCCAACTGTTTCACAAACCTCGGCAAGTCCGTCTCCGGCATACACTGCTGCGTATTCAGGCTTAAGCAGACCTTCTGTAGCACATGCTATGGCAGTACATCCGGTCACAAGCACGATTACATCGTTTTTGATAAGCTCTTTACAAATTTCAATATGATCGCGATTATGTTTGGTTCTGGCGTTGTTACATCCTACAACACCGGCAATACCCCGAACCCGTCCATTGATAATATTATCATTTAAGGTGTAGAAAGTATTACGAAAAGTTCCGCCAAGAGTATAGCTTGTGGATTCAACACCAAATCCTGCAACAACCGGGCTTTTATGTTTTGGAATCATAACTTCAGCAGCACGGTTTTCAAAGTTGTCAATGGCCATTTTAATGATCCGCTCGGCATCTTCTACTGCATGGTGTTCGTCAAACTCGATATGGATAACATTTTCATTTTCATGCTGGGCTATTTTGTGGGTGGTAATAATTTTTGTATGGAAACATTTTGCAACATTTCCAATGCTCTGCATGATGCACTGGATATCCACCACCATGGCATCACAGGCACCGGTTATGATGGCAAGCTCCTGCTGGAGAAAATTGCCGCAAAGGGGTACGCCGTGGCGCTGGAGAAGTTCATTGGCTGTACAGCAGATACCTGAAAGCTGTATTCCTGCGGCACCTTTTGATTTTGCATAGTCAATCATTTCCTGTTTCTGGGCAACAGCCACAATAACTTCTGCCATGATGGGCTCATGCCCGTGGATAATGAGATTAACATGATCCTCTTTCATAACACCCAGGTTTGCTTCGGCCTGGATAGGATAAGGTGTCCCAAAGAGAATATCCTGAAGATCCGTTGCAAGCATGGACCCGCCCCATCCGTCGGCTATGGCGGCTCTTGTTCCCTGCTTCATGAGATTCTTGTAATGCATGTCAACGCCTGTATGGGTACGGTGCATGATCTCAACTATCTCTCTGTCGATATTTCTCGGAATCACACCCATTTTTTTCCAGAGTTCATAACGGGCTTTTGGTGCTTTTTTTACGCTGAGGAGTTCTCCTTCTGGTTTTCCCCATTCAGCCATGGCAATTTCTGCTGTTTCAAGTGCGATTTCATCAATATCCCTGTCAAGCTCTTCTCCGTCCACCTCAACAGTTGTGGCAACGCCAAGATAGCCGGCAACTTCAAGAAGTTTTTCCTCATCCTTTATCTGGTAAGCATCTGTCTCCTTTTTTGCAACAGCCAGAAATACCTCGGCAACGCCTCTTCCATGATCTGAATGTGCTGCTGCTCCGCCAGCTATCATTCGGATAAAGTTTCTTGCTGCAATTGTGTTGGCTGTTGCTCCGCAAAGGCCTTTTCTTGTGTCTTCTCCTTCAATGCCTGCCTTGGGAAGCGGCAGACGGCATGGCCCCATGGAACAATTTTTACAGCATATACCCTGCATTCCTATGGCACACTGTTTCATGTTCAGGTTTCTGTCAAAAATCGTTTCAACTCCGAGTTCATGGGAACGTGCTATCATTTCCTGTGATGCTACATCTATGGAAGATGCAACTGGATCAGCCAGTTTTGGTGCTTTGGCTGCTTTTACTTTTCCTTCTGCCATGTGAGGTTCCTCCTCATATTATGTGTTGACAATATGTAACTAGGTTTAAAGTATTAATAAAGTTTTGTTTTAAAACTTTATTAACGTCTTTTTAACTTGCTTTTAAATTTACTCATAGTTGATTTTTGTGTTTTAGCCGCAGTCATTGTCACTTTTTTCTCTTTATCAGCATCAGCCTTTGCCATCCTCTCTTCCTGCTCTTTTGCTCTCTTCTCTCTAAGTGCCTCAGCTTCAGCGTCTCTTGCAGCAGCAGCATCGGATTCAGCCTTTCTCTCAGCTTCTATTTTTGCTTTTGCATCAGCCTCAGCCTTTGCTTTGGCATCTGCTTCAGCCTTTGTTTTTGCATCAGCGTCTGCCTTTGCCTTTGCTTCAGCATCAGCCTTGGCTTTTGCTTCAGCAGCAACTTTTGCTTTAGCATCATCTTCAGCTTTTGCCTTTGCATCAACAACCGGAGCCTCTTCCTTGGCAGGTTTAGCTTCAGCAGCAGGTTTAACTTCAGCTTTTGGTGCAGGAGCCGCAGGTTTAGCTTCAGCTTTAGGAGCTGCGGCTTTTTTGGCTGGACCTGCTTTTTTTTCTTCTTCAATTGTAAGATCAACTTCAGGAGCAAGAGCTGCAAAATCTATTTCAACATCATCTAACTGCTTCATTATTGGTGCAACATCCTGGGCTGAACCACCGTCTGTGATGAAGTCAATGAAGTTTTTGACAAGTTTAATGGCTTCAGGATGACGCATGATGAGAATATTTGAGCCACTCATTAAATAAGATACAGCCCCTACAGCTTCCATGAGAATGGGGCGTTTTTCAGGATCACCCAGCTCGGGAGCTTCTTCAACCGGCTGTTTTGCCTCTTTGCATTTCCACACTTCATTGGCAAGGTTGTTGATCATGGGGTTCTGGAGTTTATCATCTCCCTGGGTCATGGCAGCCTGGTTAAGACGTTCCATAACTGAGTATGAATATTCCATACCATATCCAAGTCCACCAGTTGTGGGATCTACAATGACATTGCTAAGGGGCATTCCAAGGTTTTCAAGGAGAATGTTGACCTGTTTTGCAAGGTTTACATCAATGGGAGAGGATGAGATTACAGTGTGTTTATAACCCATGGCTGCAGCACCGATTCCCTTGTGGTTCTTCTCTTCAACAGGACCAAGGATAAGATTTTCACCCTGGCAATCCTCGGCAATCTTTTTTAAGACAGCCTCATCTTTGGCTGGAGCAGTACATCCCCAGATGATCAGAGGAACGTTAATTTCTGCAAGAACTTTTTTAACTGTTGCAGTTGCTTCCTCGGGACTGGCATCCTTGTCATTTGGATCAATACTTTTTAGTTGGAGAACTATAATCTGGGCTCCATGCTCATCAACACATTTTTTTGCCCAGGCAGCAGGATCAGTTAAAACATCCTTAAAGGGAGCTTTTGCTGCTTCAGGCCATTCAGGCGGCTCCATGTCCCAGATTTCCATTGCAATAACGGGTTTGTTGGGAGTCTCTCCCTCAAACTGATAAAAGGGATAACATGTTTCACCTCCGATGGTTACGGCATTGTCACCTTTTCCAATGGTGATTGCTTTTATGCCGCCGGCATAGGATTCTTTTGTGATTTCAAATCCCACTTTTACCTCCTTATGAATTGATAGTTGTTGGTTGCGGGTTTATTATAACTGCCACGGGCAGGCCTGGTTATTTACCTCGGTTTGCCCACAACAAAGCATGAAAGTCGCTGTTGGTTGCATGGACTTTCATATAAATCAATACAGTGGTGTATTGAATTATAGCAAAAAGAGTTTAAAAAATAAGCATGGTTCATATCGATAAGAGAGTCTAATCTCCTGCCTGGATACAAGGTGGGGCTGACATGGTCAGTAAAAAAAAATGGGGATGTTTTGTGTTTATTCATTTTAAAATCAGGTTCACCTTGCATATTGTTAAAAGTGAGACTTTTTTTTCACCGCTTAATTCTATACAACCACTGTCTTTATTTGTCAATAGATGAGTTGATATATGCTATTATAATTTTTATCGTGTCAATATTTTTTTTAATTAATTTAAAAAAATTTGGTGAACGATATTCAAAAATTGTATCCAGTTTAATTTTTATGTTGAAATATAACCGGCCATGCCGGTTATATGGTATTGACGATTTGACCGGTCAAATCAAGGTCAGAAAGTTGAGTTGTTAATATTAACAAGTTTGTTTAAAATATATAGTTAAAAAAATCAGCATGTTATCGTTCTGTTTCCTTAAAAGATCAAGAAATTTTGAGTATCAGGTAGAAGAATGCTTGACTACCATATTCTTTTTATGATAGGCATCTTCACTAAAATAAATATTTGATTATGTAATGTTTTTTTTGTATGAAAGTCTTGGCAAACCAGGAGGGTAACTTTCATCATTTGTTGTGTGCAGACTTAGACCACCAGGTTTGCCCATGGCAGTTATATGAAATATCGTTCAGCACTACATTTTTTAATTCGTTGTGATGCAGTGTGTTATTGCTGTTGATATAATTGATGGTTTGGAGGGTTTCTCTGAACATGGAAACGCAATTTTCATTTTATTAAGGAGGATGGGTAAAATGGCTTACAATGCAGTAGAAATGGCTGACTGGCAGATTTCCGAAGAAGCGGAAAAAAATATGCCTACACCGGATGAGTGGAGAGAAAAATTAGGTCTTCAAAAAGATGAAGTTCTTGCAATGGGCAGGCTTGCAAAGCTTGATTTTCTGAAAATTATTGATCGTTTGAAAGACAAGCCAGATGGTAAATATATCGAGGTAACTGCCATAACCCCGACTCCTCTGGGTGAAGGAAAGAGTACCACAGCATGTGGACTTATGGAAGGTATGGGTAAACTCGGTCTGAACGTGGGAGGTGCCTTAAGGCAGCCTTCAGGCGGGCCTACAATGAATATCAAGGGTACTGCTGCCGGCGGAGGTAATTCTCTTCTTATCCCCATGACAGAGTTTTCTCTGGGACTTACCGGCGATATTAATGATATTATGAATGCTCACAATCTGGCCATGGTAGCGTTGACTTCCCGCATGCAGCATGAGCGTAACTATAATGATGAGCAGCTTGAAAGACTCACTAAAATGCGCCGCCTTGATGTCAATCCCACCCGTGTTGAAATGGGATGGATTATTGATTATTGTGCCCAGAGTCTGAGAAATATTGTTATTGGCATGGGCGGAAGATTTGATGGCTTTACCATGCAGTCTAAATTCGGTATTGCAGTTGGTTCAGAGCTTATGGCAATTCTTTCCATTATCAGAGACCTGGCAGACATGAGAAAACGCTTTGATGAGATCACAGTTGCCTTTGATAAAGCTGGAAACCCTGTAACTACAGGTGATCTTGAGGTTGGCGGAGCCATGACAGCATGGATGAGAAATACCATCAATCCAACACTTATGTGTACTGCTGAATACCAGCCATGCATGGTACATGCCGGGCCTTTTGCTAATATTGCTGTTGGTCAGTCATCCATTATTGCTGATCGCGTTGGTCTTAAATTGTTTGATTATCATGTTACAGAAAGTGGTTTTGGTGCTGATATTGGATTTGAGAAATTTTGGAATGTAAAATGCCGTAACAGCGGATTAAAACCCCATGTATCTGTTTTAACATCAACCATTCGTGCACTTAAGATGCACGGCGGAGGACCAAAGGTTGTAGCAGGTCTTCCCCTTGCAGACGAATATACAAAAGAGAATCTGGGACTGCTTGAAACAGGCGTTGAAAATATGGTACACCATATTAAGACCATTCGCAAGGCAGGTATTAATCCGGTTGTCTGTATTAACTGTTTTCATACAGATACAGATGCTGAAATTGCATTTGTTAGAAAGGCTGCTGAAGATGCTGGTGCACGTTGTGCAAAATCTACCCATTGGGAAGACGGCGGTGACGGTGCCATAGAATTTGCCGAGGCTGTTAAAGAAGCATGTGATGAAGAGACCAACTTTGAATTTCTCTATCCCCTTGAGATGAAACTCAGGGATCGTGTGGAAAAAATAGCAACAGAGGTTTACGGTGCTGACGGTGTTGCATGGTCGGCAGATGCCGAGGCAAAGGCAAAAATGCTTGAGGCAGATCCAAAATATGATGAGTTTGCTACTATGATGGTAAAAACACATTTAAGTCTCACCCATGATGTAACACTTAAGGGCGTTCCCAAGGGCTGGACTCTGCCCATACAGGATATTTTGATCTATTCCGGTGCAAAATTTTTGTGTCCATGTGCCGGAACAATCAGTTTGATGCCTGGAACAAGTTCTAATCCTGCATTCAGACGGGTTGATGTTGATACAGCAACAGGTAAGGTATCAGGGCTGTTTTAAAAAGTGTAATAAGGATCAGTGTTGAGGCGTTTTGTTTTAATCCACGCCTCAACACTGCAATAATGGAGATCTATTATGACTGCAGAAATTATAAGCGGAACTGAGATAAGAAAGACTATACTTGCGGAGGTTAAGCAGGAAGTCGAAGATATGAAGGCAAAACATGGCAAGGTGCCGGGACTTGTAACAATTCTTGTTGGCTCAAGCCCTGCATCCATGAGCTATGTCTCTCTTAAAGTTAAGACAGCTTTAAGTGTCGGTTTTAAAGAAATTCAGGATGACCAGCCAGATGATATTTCCGAAGCTGATCTTCTTGCTCTTATTGATAAATACAATAAGGATCCTGAGATTCATGGTATCCTGGTTCAGCTTCCCCTTCCCAAGCACATTGATGATAAAAAAGTCTTAAATGCCATTGATCCTGATAAGGATGTGGATGCATTTCATCCTGTGAATGTTGGAAGACTGATGATAGGTGGTGATGAAGTAAGATTTTTACCATGCACACCAGCAGGTATCCAGGAGATGATTGTACGTTCCGGTACTGAAACTTCCGGTGCTGAGGTTGTGGTTGTGGGAAGATCAAATATTGTTGGAAAACCCATTGCAATAATGATGGCCCAGAAGGGTGAAGGTGCCAACAGCACAACAACAATAGTCCATACCCGTACAAAAGATCTTGCAGGTCACTGCAAAAGAGCTGATATCCTCATCGTTGCAGCCGGTGTTCCTGATCTTGTGAAACCTGAATGGATCAAGCCTGGTGCAACTGTAATTGATGTTGGTGTAAACAGGGTTGGAATGAATGAAAAAACAGGCAAGGCAATATTAAAGGGTGATGTTGATTTTGAAAAAGCAAAGGAAATTGCCGGCAAGATCACTCCTGTGCCTGGCGGTGTTGGCCCAATGACTATTGCCATGCTCATGAAAAATACCATGAGATCTGCAACATTGGCAATAAAAGGCTAAAACGTTTTTTAAAAGGCACCACCCTTTTTATGAAAGTCCGTCCAAACGGTTATAATGATTAGACTTTCATATTTTGTTGTGGCCGATGCAGTAATCATGCTCCAGCCATGCCGGTTATATAAAAACTACCAGTAACTCTCAAGGCCGGATAAATCAGAGGAATCTGTTTGTCCGGCCTTTTTTTTTTGCAAAAGAATTAAGAAATTCGTTTGCGTGTAACCCTCAGGTCAGGACTCAGAAAAATTGAGTTTGTTATTGCGTTTTTTTATTATTGTTTTATCTTAAGTCATTGGAAAGTAGAAATTTTAATATATTTTAAGGAGGATAATATGCGGGCTGGAAAATTGTACAGTGAAAATAGAGAGAAAAATATAATATCTTTTGAGTTCTTTCCTCCAAGGGATGAAAAAGCAGAAGTCACCTTTGACAAGGTGGTTGATAACCTTGCGGAGCTTGAATATGATTATATGTCAGTTACATTTGGAGCAGGTGGGTCAACAAAGGATGGGTCATACAATACTGTTAAAAAAATGATCACCGAAAAAAAATTGCCTACAGTAGCCTATATAGCAGGTTATGGTTTATCACCTGCTGAGATTACATCTGTTCTTGATAAATACAAGGAGCTTGGTGTTAAAACAATTTTTGTTATTCGCGGCGATGAACCAAGAAATGCTGATTTTTCTGCACACCCGGAAAGTTTTAAATACGCATCGGATATGATTGCATTTATAGATAAACATTATGATTTCGATCTTGGATGTGCTGGTTATCCAGAAGGCCATATCCAGGCGGAAAGTCTTGATAAAGATATTGAATATCTTAAGCTTAAGGTTGATAACGGTGCAAAATATGTTGTTGCCCAGTATTTTTATGATAACAAATATTTTTTTGATTATGTTGAAAAATGCAGGGCTGCAGGTATAACGGTACCAATTATTCCAGGTGTCATGCCCATGTACAGCATGAAATTGACAAATATGCTCTGTAAACTGTGCGGTTCATTACTTCCAGTTGAGGTCAGTTCAAAGCTTGAAGAGTTGAACCAGAAAGAGAAAGGTGCTGTTGCTGAATATGGAGTTGAGTTTGCCGTTGAACAGTGCAAAGGGCTCCTTGAGCATGGAGTGGATGGATTGCACTTTTATACAATGGATAGAAGTAAATCAGTAGTAGAGATTATCAACCGTTTAAAAAAAGATAATCTGCTTTAGGAACCAGTTTCAAATAATTTGCCCATTTCAGAATACGCCACCGTGAAGGATAGTGTTCCTCAATTTTTAAAAGGGTATGTTATTTCGGACTCATTACTTAACAGTGGGATGTTAACAACCTCTGAGCTAAAGGCTCAGAGGTGTTATAGTTGTACTTTACAGGGAGTTTTTTATGAATGATAAGTTGGATACTTTTCTGGATAATCTTCAGGAGGAGATATTTGATGAGGCAAGGGGTGTGCTTGGAGAGGCAGGTTTTGAGCGTTGGCAGGACCCTAAGTACATGGGCAGAATGGAAAAGTATGATGTCCATGCCAGTGTGACAGGATCATGCGGGGATACAATAGAGATGTTTCTTAAATTTGATAATAATTGTGTAACCGATGCATCCTATATTACTGACGGTTGCGGTACCAGCAGCGTATGTGGTTCTTTTGCAGCAGAATTTGCCATTGGCAGAAAATCTGAAGAGCTGGCTGATATTACAGGAGATACCATACTTGCAAAGCTTGGGACTGTGCCTGAAGATGAACAGCATTGTACAACACTTGCTGCCGGGGCAGTACAGGAAGCGTTGAGGCTTTATATGACCGATAATCAATGCAAAATGGTGAAGCTGGAGTAGATTATGAGTGATTCTAAAGAGACAATGACTATTAATGCAAATATTGAAATAACCCCAAAAGCACTTCAGGCTGTGGTTGCAAATGCCAAGGCTGTAACAGGCAGAGATGAAAAGGGCGTTTTCCGTGTTGATACTGCAGATAAGGTGAGTGAAATAATATCACTTTTTCTGCAGCAAAAAGATTTTGAAAGTTTTGCAAAAGATATTGAAAATTACAGGTAAACATAAATGGAGTTGATATGAGTAAAGTTATTGCACTGGCTGGAAAGGGAGGTGTGGGCAAAACCACTGTGGCTGCTCTTGCACTGCGTTATCTTTCAAAGAATGGTTCTTCTCCCATTCTTGCCGTGGATGCTGATCCCAACAGCAATCTGGGTGAAACTCTTGGTATGGAAGTTGTCAAGAGTGTGGGAGATATAAGGGAAGAGTTTATGAGGGATCCCCAGGGTGTTCCCTCGGGCATGGATAAAATTGTTTATATTGAAATGCTCATGAATCAGGTGATCATTGAGAGCAAGGAGTTTGACCTTCTTGTTATGGGCAGGCAGGAGGGGCAGGGCTGCTACTGCATGGTGAACAATATTCTAAACAGGTTCACAGAAGAGCTTGAAAAAAATTACAAGTATCTTCTGGTGGATAATGAAGCCGGCATGGAACATTTAAGCCGCCGTACCAGCGGGAAGGTTGATATGCTTCTTCTTGTTACTGATTATGCTTTAAGGGGGTTAAGGGCAGTTGGAAGAATCAATGAAATGCTGGATGATCTTAAACTTGATGTAAAGAATGTCGGTATTGTTGTCAACCGTGCTCCTGGAGAACTTGGGCAGACTTTTCTTGATGAAGTTGAAAGAATAGGGCTTCCAATAGTCTGTACCATTCCCAATGATGATGCACTTCTTGAATTTGATATGGAGCAGAAATCTCTGGTTGATCTGCCTGATGATTCTTTTGCTGTAGCAGCCGTTGCTGAAATGATGAACAGTATTACAGGGCAGTAACCATGCTCCGGCCACCATGCCGGTTTATATGAAAGTCCATCCAAGCGACTGCAATGATAGACTTTTTAACTTTGTTGTGACCGATGAGAATGACCACGCTCCGGCCGTGCCGGTTTATATGAAAGTCCATCCAAGCGACTG
>JAYEHB010000461.1:0-5062 GCA_034659375.1 Thermodesulfobacteriota bacterium | reverse complement strand
TTTTGTTATTGTCATTATCTTGATTTTTTTGATTAATTATCTTCAAGGTTTGATAAGGACACAAATCAATTGAAAATTGAAAATTATGAATTATGAATTGTGAATTGTGAATTGTGAATTGTGAATTGTGAATTATCAATTTTCAATTATCAATTTTCAATTTTCAATTATCAATTATCAATTATCAATTTTCAATTTTCAATTTTCAATTAATTGTTAAGCCTGATCCCTCCGTTGTTCCTGCAATCAGGATATATGGCTGATGTTAGAGCCAAACCCAACTTTTCCGTTGTGGCAGATTGCTTCCTGCAATGGTCAAACATTATACGAGGTATCAACATGAATTACCTTTATATGCGTATTACCATGTTATTAACAATATTTTTTTGTCTGTTCTTTTTTAACAGCGTTTATGCCGAAAATATTTTTCTGGACAAAATAGTAAAAGAGCTTGGTACATTGGAAGCTGCGGTGATTAAAGGCCCTGGGGGACGATACCTTCTTAATATGGGAACTGATAATAACATTAAAAAGGGCAATCTTTGGATTTTATATACCCCGGGTGAGCAGGTGATTGATCCTGTCACAGGGAAAAAATTGGGTATTTTAGCATTATCCAGTGCTATTTGCAAAGTTACCAGAGTGGAAAAACATTTTTCGGAAATATCAGTTAACTGTTTTGATGAATCGTGTGATATTAAATCAGGATTTACTGCAAGACGTTACAGTGGAATCAAAACCATGTTTCAGGATGTTAATGGTTCCTCGTTCCATTTGTACGAACAGATAAGGGCAAGACTCCCATTGCTTGACTGGCAGGGATACCAGAAAATTAAAAATTCTTCAAATGCAGCACAACTTGCCGAAGGTCTGGTGATTGTTGCAGATACGGGAATAGTTACCATATGGAGTGGTGGTGAGATTTTAACGGTATGTGATGAAATGACTTCTGCCATGGATCAGTCTCAACCAGAACCCGGCAAATCAGTAAGGCCCGTGGTCGAAAGAAAAAAAAGCGAGTTAAAGCAAAAAACTTTGCCCCCTCCCTTGGGCATAATGGTGCCTGGTGTGAGAAGAGATCTGGAAATAGAAAATTACAGAGCAGTTGCAAGCCTGGACCATATGGTAAACAATCTGGGAATAATAGAACCAGATGGAACAGATACACCCTATTTCATCTATCTTTGCCATAACACTCTGTATGCCGGAGCCGTCAATAATAAGGAGAAATATCAGTACGTTTTTGAAGGTTTTGGTGATGTGATTAATATGTCTATTGGGCCGAAAGGACTCATCGTTCTTAACATATATGTTAAAAATAACGGAATGGAATCACGAATTCTCAAATTTACAACAAAAGGATTTACCGTTCTTGAAAAGAACATCAACTATATTTTGCAATTTGCAGATATCGACAGAAACGGTATTAATGACTCTCTGTTTGGCCAGGATTTTGATGGGGAGAATTTTTTCGGTTCTGGAGTTTTTCATCTTGCAGTTGACGATTCAGGCAGCATTACTCAACGGAACTCCACCTCTACTCCGGCAGGTTTTAATTTGACAGGAGCATTCCTGGCTGATCTTGACGGAAATGAAATTAAAGAGACTGCATACTATAATTTGGGGGGAAAACTGGTTGTATATGAAAATAGTAAAAAAAAGTGGGAATCACCATCAAAATTTGGTCCCATCAAAACCATGCTTATTGACGATTTTGTAAATGATTCCGATGCACCTGCAAGTTTACCGGTGTGGCCTCAACCTGCTTTATTTAGTGCATACGATATTACTTTTGCCGCAGTGCCGGCTAATCAGGCCGATACCTGGAGTCTTCCCAGTGGCACCTCTAAAAAGGGAGGACTTGGCATTTTGTACCCAAAAGTAGAAACATATGCTTTCAGGATGCTGAACATTATGTTCCAGGGGATTGTTCAATCGGTTTTCATCTATGATAATGAACTTTATATTGCTGTTGTTGAAGGCAATACTTTTACCGGTCAGGGTATAACTAATATTTTTGCCGTTCCAATCAATGAGCTTGTGAGCTGCCATGATTAACCTAAGGGTTTTTATAACCGGCATGGCCGGAACATGGTTATTCTCATCGGCCACAACAAAATATGAAAGTCATGCGATTGCAGTACGTTAGACAGACTTTCATATAAAATATTCGGACGGGTTGTGGAGTCTTTAAAAAAGATAGGCGTTGATAAAACCAAAGGGTTGAGGGAAAATTTCGGGCTTGATCAGAAAACCGGCCATTCGATTTCTAATTTGATCCTTAAGTTGTAAATGGCTGAAGTTATAGGATTTTTTAAGAGCCGGCTCTAAGCCTGGCCCCAAGTGGCCGAAGTTATGATCAAGCCCAAAAATTCTGTGTGGCAGCTCGTTCTGCCATGGGAGGAATATGGAAAAAAAATTAAGTTATGAAGCGCTTGAGCACAGGGTAAAAGAATTAGAGCAGAGGATTTCCACCAGTGATAGTGAATCCCAGGTACTGAAATATTTTTCCATTGCCAGGGTCATGTTTGTCGCCCTTGACACAAAAGGGAATATCACATTCATTAATGAATGCAGTTTGGAAACCCTTGGTTACCGAAAAGAAGAACTTATTGGTCAAAGCTGGTTTAAAACCTGTCTGCCGGAACAATTTCAAGAAGATATTTTATCGGTTTATCATCAGTTGATGGCCAATGAGATTGAACCGGTTGAGTATCATGAGAATCCGGTTTTAAGAAAAGATGGAACAGAACGTATTATTGCCTGGCACAACGCTATTTTAAAAGATTCAGATGGTGACATTATCGGGGCTTTAAGTTCTGGAAACGACATCACGGACCGCAAAAAAATCGAGGCAGAACTTAAGCAGGCCAAAGAGGAGTGGGAACAGACCTTTGATGCCGTTCCTGATCTGATCATGATTATTGATAATAATCACAGGATTGTCCGGGCAAACAAGGCAATGGCCGACCGAGCTGGCATGACCGCTGAAGAGATGGCCGGGCAGCCCTGCTATGAAATCGCCCACGGAACAGACAAACCGCCGGGATTTTGTCCCCACACTTTATTGCTCAAAGACCACCAGCATCATTTTGCTGAAATCCGTGAGGAACGTATGGGAGGTGATTTTATAGTTACGGTCAGTCCCATAACAATTTTAAAAGACGGCCTGACAGGCAGTGTCCATGTTGCCCATGATATCACCCAGCGCAAAAAGGCCGAAGAAATCTTGGCCTTGAACGAAAGCCGTTTTCGCGATATCTCCATGAGTATGGCTGACTGGATATGGGAAGTGGACAAGGACGTAAGATATATTTTCTCCGCAGGAAATTCAAAAAAAGTCCTGGGATATGAAAAGGATGAGCTGCTGGGAAAAACTCCTTTTGATTTTATGCCAAAAGAAGAAGTCTTGGCCGCAAAGAACCGTTTCATGGAAATCATAAAGAAAGAGCAGCCCATCATTGACCTGAAAAACTGGAATCTGAGAAAGGACGGCACCCGGGTTTGTCTGTTGACCAACGGGGTGCCCATTTTTGACGGTAACGGAAAATTCACAGGATACCGGGGGGTTGGCAAGGATATTACCAGGGAACTGGAAATAGAGGAAAAACTGAAACGATCCCTGGAAATTACTGAAAAGATCATTGAGAATGTTCCCATTGGATGACTTGCTCTTTCAAAGTTTTACCCAGGCAGATGCCTCCACTACCCGGAAATTCGGAGGCACGGGTCTGGGCCTGACCATTTCAAAAAAACTTTGCGAAATGATGGGGGGAAAAATCGGTTTAAACAGTGAAATTGACAAAGGATCTGAATTCTGGTTTACTGCCCGTTTTAACAAACAGGAAGTACCGGCACATCCCGTCATTCCGGTACAAAGGCCTGATATGAAAGGATTGCATGTCCTGGTGACAGATGACAATGAGACCAACCGTAAAATTCTCCAGGGTCAGTTAAGTGCCTGGGGATGCCGGGTAAAAGAGGCAGCAAACGGGCCTGACACTCTCCATGAATTATATCAGGCATACAATGAAAAAGATATTTTTCAAATCGCCATTTTAGATATGCAGATGCCTGGAATGGACGGCCTGTCATTAGGCAAGGCCATTAAATCAGATGATAAATTCAGATCAGTCCACCTGAAACAGTGAGGATGCAGGAAAGCAGGGGCACCAGATCAAAGGCGTTTCAGCAAATGTAGGAGGAGATGCCCTGATGGCAATTGCTTTTGAAATCGAAACAGCCGGGAAAGCCGGGGATTTAGATAAGCTTATCCTGCTTGTGCCTCAATTGGAAGAAGCCTTTGAGCAATTGAAAAAAATCATGGAGGAAATGATAAAATGAAAGTATCTTCTTGCTGAAGATGACATGACTTCACGGATTGTTTTGGATTCAATCTTTTCATTCATCCATCTCTTCTGTGATTTTTCTCATCCAGTCTGCAATTGTTACATTCTCCGGGCCGTAGTAATGCAGAATATAGGGTTTGATATCTATGACAGGGCTTTCATTTACAGCTTCAAAACCCTGTACCTTTAAAACATTATCTTTTCGTGATAACAGAGGAACGGCTGTTACAAGTATCGGATTTGGTCTTGCAGGACTGCAGGTAGCAAACACACCCTTTTCCGGCAGGTCTTTTCTGCCCATGGGATTAACTTTTACAATGGAACGGCTTGTTTCAGGAAGCATATGGGGCCAGTAAAGAACAAGAATATGGGAAAAATCTTCAATCCCGTCAAGAATTCCATTGAATTTATCATCAATAATAATCTCGGAGATACCATCTTTTATCTTTTTGTGTTGTTTTTTCATCTCCTCTTTTTTTTCTGTTGCACTTATGTTTTTATCATCGCCTTTTAAGCTGGGAGCTAAAATGCTGCTTTTAACAATCCCCACAGGTTTAATCATCATTGATTCTGCATTTTTTGAACTCATTTTATTCTCTCTTTTTTTGGGCTTGGTTCTATATTCGGCCACTTGATGGTGGGGTCAGGCTTTCGTTATTGTCATTATCTTGACTTTTTTTCTATGACCGCAAATGGCGGTTGGATTTCAGCAA
>JAYEHB010000460.1:0-5102 GCA_034659375.1 Thermodesulfobacteriota bacterium | reverse complement strand
ATAGGCCTCTATGTTCCAGTTGTGACCATGGAGGTTTTCACATTTCTCTCCAACCATTGTCAATCTGTGTGCTGCTGCAAAACGAGTTTTTACTTTCAACTCAAACATTGCCTGTCCCCTTTTTTTTATATGAAAGTCCTGGCAAACCAAGAATGTAACTTTCATCATTTGTTGTGTGCAGACTTAGACCACCAAGGCTGCCCATGGCAGTTATATGAAAGTCCTTTCAACTATTTGGAATCAAATGACTTTCATTCTTTGTTGTGGCCGATGCAGTAACCATGCTCCGGCCGGTTTCTGCCCTTTAGGGTATGCCGGTTATATGCTCTTAAAAAGATTTTTCAGCTTGTTTGATATTTTATTTGAATTAAGTTTGTCAAACTCTCTAAGAAGCTTCTCCTGTTTTTTGGATAATTTCATGGGAGTCTTGATGTCCACCTGAACAACCTGATCACCACGTTTTCCTGAACGTAAAGAAGGGATACCTTCACCTCTGAATCTGAAAGTGTCTCCATACTGAGCTCCCTTTGGAATTTTAAGTGTCTTGTCACCGTTAAGGGTGGGAACTTCTATCTCATCACCAAGAGCAGCCTGGATAAAAGAGATCTCCATAAGGCAGAGTATATCAGTTCCATCACGTTTAAACTTTTTATGGGGCTTAACCCTTACAAAGACATAAAGATCACCTGAAGGCCCGCCGGAAGGACTTGCTTCTCCCTCACCTGTCAGTCTGAGTTTTGAACCTGTATCAACACCTGCAGGAACTTTTACAGATACGTTCTTTGAAACTTCCACTCGGCCTGCCCCCACACACTTAGCACAGGGATGGGGGATTGATCTGCCCTTACCACGACAATAGGGACAGGTTGTTTTAACCTTAAAAAAGCCCTGGCTCTGAATAAACTGCCCTGTACCACGGCAATGCTCACATGTTGAAGGAGAAGTTCCCTCCTTACATCCTGTCCCGCCGCACACATCACAGGTATCAAGCTTTCTAACATCGATCTTTTTTTCAACACCAAAGGCAGCTTCCATAAAATCAAGAGTCATATCATAACGAAGATCAGAACCCCGCTCAACTCTGCGGCCCCCTCTTCTGCCTTTAGAACCTCCAAATCCAAAAAAGTCCTCAAAAATATCCCCAAAACCTGAAAAGATATCATCAAAACTGCCTGAACTGGAAAATCCGGAATTTTCAAGTCCCTGGTGGCCAAACTGATCATAGAGCTGACGTTTCTTATCATCAGAAAGAACTTCATATGCTTCGGAAGCCTCTTTAAACTTATTTTCAGCCTCTGCATTATCTGGATTTTTATCTGGATGAAACTTAATTGCAAGTTTTCTATAACTTGATTTCAAATCAGCTTTTCCAGCATCTCTTGCCACGCCAAGGATCTCATAGTAATCGCGTTTTTCTGACATATAATTCCTAATCAAAAGACTGATTTAATCAGCCTTTATTGTTATTGTACTCGATGATCAAGTTTTTTAATACATGGAGGGGTCAGACCTGACCCCGTTTTCGCTTGATCATCGAGGTAATATTTGCTATGTTGTGTTACCAAATTATTTACTACTATAAACAAATTAATTTAATTCATAATTCAGGGTTGTCAATGATAAATATAGAACTTAATTTTATAAAAGAGATGTTTGACACTATTGCACCAAAATATGATTTTCTAAATCGTTTTTTAAGTATGAGGCAGGATGTCCGCTGGAGAAGAGAGATGGTATCTGCAGCAGAAGTTGCAAAAAACAGCAGAGTGCTTGATGTTGCGTGCGGGACCTGTGACGTGGCACTTGAAATCAGAAAACAGACCAGAGAGTCAACAAAAATAGTTGGGATTGATTTTTCTCCCGGCATGCTTGCCTTGGGCAAAAAAAAAATATCTGCCAAAGGTAAAGCATACAAAATAGATCTTACAGCAGGAAATGCCCTGGCCCTTCCATTTAATGACAAAATTTTCAATGCTGTTTTCATAGCATTTGGAATCAGAAATATCATGGACAGAAAAGGAGCTCTATCAGCCTTTTACAATGCTCTGGAGCAAGGAGGAAAGCTTGCTGTTCTGGAGCTTACCACTCCAGAACAAGGCTTTTTTAAAAAACTTTACATGCTCTATTTTAAAAAAATTCTTCCCCTGTTAGGAGGCCTGTTCTCAAAAAATGCCAGGGCATATGAGTACCTGCCGGCATCGGTAATCAAATTCCCAGACCCGCCTGAATTTGTACAAATCATGAAACAGGCTGGTTTTAATGAGATACAATGGAAAAGAATGACATTTGGAATAGTAACACTGTTTGTGGGAACAAAAACAGAAAATTGAGGGCATCCTTCATATGACCCCAAAGTACTTTACAGTTTTTTTTGGGAAAACACCTTTAAACAGGGAATGCCCTCAAAAAGTATAAAGTACTTATGAAGGATGCCAAATTGCGTTAATATTCTTTTTTCAGAATTGTATCTTTTAACCAGTTTTGATCATTTTTCTCAGGATACTCAATATTAAAATGAAGTCCTCTGCTCTCTTTTCGCTTTAAACCTGATTTTATTATAAGCTTTGCAACAAGTGCAAGGTTTCTTAATTCAATGAGATCTGAAGTGATTTTAAAATTCCAGTAATACTCATCAATCTCGTGGAGAATATTGTCAATTCTGCTTAAAGCCCGAAAAAGGCGTTTGTCAGACCTTACAATGCCAACATAATTCCACATGAGCCTGCGGATCTCATCCCAGTTATGGGAGACAACAATGGCCTCGTCACTGTCAGTGGCTCCAGTCTCATCCCAGGGAGAAAACTCAACAGAAGTAGAGGTATCAATGGATTGAAAATCTTTAACAGCAGCAGAAGCAGCTCTATGTGAATAGACCAGAGCCTCTAGAAGAGAGTTACTTGCAAGGCGGTTTGCACCGTGAAGACCTGTACATGCAACTTCTCCACCTGCATAGAGTCTGTTAATATCAGTTCTGCCAAAAAGATCAGTTGCAACACCTCCACACATGTAATGGGCTGCCGGAACAACGGGAATTGGTTCTTTAGTCATATCAATGCCGTACTCAAGACACTTTCCATAAATATTGGGAAAACGCTTTTTAATAAAATCTGAATCTTTATGGGAAATATCAAGAAAAACTGAGTCTTCACCGCTTATCTTTAACTCAGTATCAATGGCCCTTGCAACAACATCTCTGCATGCAAGTTCTTTATCAGAAGAGTATTTTGCCATGAATTCACAACCTGCGGCATCCCTTAAGATTGCACCCTCTCCCCGTACAGCCTCGGAAATAAGAAAATTCTTTGCATCTGGATGATAAAGGCAGGTGGGGTGAAACTGAACAAATTCAAGATTTGCCACACTTGCTCCTGCCCTGTACGCCATAGCAACTCCGTCTCCTGTGGCAATATCAGGATTACTGGTATAAAGATAGACTTTGCCTGCTCCTCCTGTTGCAAGAAAAGTTATCCCGGCAACAAAGGTCTCAACCCTGCATGTATCATTATTAAGTGCATATGCACCGCAATTGTAATTTTCATGGTTTGTCACAACCAGCCCGCTTCTTACGCTTGTTGAGCAGGTAATTAAATTTATGGCTGCAAAATTTTCAAGAAGTGTAATATTTTTATGCTGTGCAGCCTGTTTTACAAGAACTGTTTCAATCTCCCTGCCTGTGAGATCATGGGCATGGACAATTCTTTTCCTGGAATGTCCTCCTTCCTGTCCCATGGCCAGAATGGACGTTTTCTTTCCATTGGCATCTTCTTCCATATTGAATCTGGCGCCCATGGCAATGAGTTCTTTTATTCTGTCAGGACCATTATTTACAACCATGCTTACGACCTCATGGTTACACAGTCCATTCCCGGAAACCAGAGTATCCTCAATATGAAGATCAAAAGAATCCAGCTTGCCAAAAACCGAAGCAACTCCTCCCTGGGCAAGGGCAGTATTACTCTTTTGAACATCTTTTTTGGTGATGATGGTCACCCTTCCATGCTCTGCTACTTTTAAAGCAAAATTAAGCCCTGCAACACCACTTCCAATAACAAGAAAATCTGTTTTATTAATCATAATAAGTCATTACCTATCTATAGAAGAGAACTCGTTTTCTTTTTTCTGGCACTCAGTCCCAAAAGGAGACCTGCAATCAACACCCCTGACCCGCTTAAAAACCACTTAATTTCCTCATTACCAAGACTCTTTTCAAGATCAGCAATGCGGTCCTGCTGCTCTTTAAACCTGGAAGTTGCTTTTTTATATTTTTTTTCAAGGGCCAGAAACTCTGCAGACTCTTTTTTTAAACGGTTATATGATTTTTCCATACTATTGAGTTTTTCTTTTGTCTGAACAAATTCTGCATTCTCCTTTTTTAAACCCGCAACCAGCTCAGAGTACTCTCTATTTTTCTTCTTAAGCTCATCAACAATATAAACAAGAGGAATCTCATCTGTAACAAAACGGGTCAAGATCCACCCCTCTTTTCCATCAACAGTTTTGACATTTGACCAGTCACTGTTGCGCTCTATCATCTCAAGATGATCCCCTGAGCTTAGAATGGCAACAATTTTATGCTCCACCCCCGCCCCTGTGCGCAGGGTCACCTTAATAACATTACCCACGTAATATGTATCTGCAAGGCTTGCAGCAACAAGCACTACTAAAAAAACCTGTACAAATATTAAATATTTTACAATAGGTTTCATACTCTTTTTTCTCCTGTTTTATATGAAAGTCCGTCTAAACGACTATAATCATTGACTTTCATTTTTTGGTTTCTGCCCTTTAGGGTATTGTGGCCGATGAGCAAGAACCATGCTCCGGCCAGTTTCTGCCCTTCAGGGTATGCCCCGTATATGAAAAATCATCCTAACTATTCGTAATAAATAGGCTTTCATTTCCTGTTATTGCAATTAGCTTTGTCATGGCCTTTATTATAAATATTCATAAACCTTTTTCTCTATTATCATCACAAGGTCAATTGATCAACACGAAATAAAGAGAATCTCTATTATGTCTAAAGTTTGTGATTATAACTAATAGCGTTTTATCAATAGTCCCGTCCTCAAAAAACCACAGCAATCTATTTTTTCCCAACACTT
>JAYEHB010000459.1:0-5107 GCA_034659375.1 Thermodesulfobacteriota bacterium | reverse complement strand
ATTGCCTTTGCTCCGTCTGTTGTGGTTGCATAGGGTATTTTAAACCTGATTGCTGCACGTCTGATTGCAAAACCGTCTTTTTGCGTCTGACTGCTTGCTCCGGTATTGAGAATAAGCTGAATTTCGTTGTTTTTAACAGCATCAACAACATGGGGCCGTCCTGTGGAAACCTTGTTCACAAATCTTGCAGGAATTGAATTCTCCTGAAAAAATTCAGCTGTTCCCCTGGTTGCCATAATTGTAAAACCCATATCATAAAAATCCTTTGCAACGGATAAAGCAGCCTGTTTGTCATTGTCCTGTACACTGATAAACACAGTTCCTGAAACAGGAAGATTCTGACTTGCTCCAAACTGAGCCTTGGCAACCGCTGCTCCAAGATCATAATCAATACCCATGACCTCGCCTGTGGATTTCATCTCAGGTCCAAGAACAGGATCTACGTCGGCAAACCTGTCAAAGGGCATTACAGCCTCTTTGACAGAATAGTAGGGAGGAATAACCTGTTCTGTTAATCCTAACTCAGCAAGGGTTTTACCCAGCATAACCTTGGTGGCTATTTTTGCCAGGGGCACCCCTGTTGCCTTGCTCACAAAGGGAACAGTTCTTGAAGCCCTGGGGTTTACCTCTATGACATATACCTTGTCATCCATTATGCCAAACTGGATGTTCATAAGTCCCTTTACCTTAAGCTCCTTTGCCAGAGCCTTTGTTGCGTCTGCCATCTCATCAATATGCTTTTTTGAAATGGAGTAGGGAGGAAGAACACATGCTGAATCCCCGGAATGGATGCCGGCTTCTTCAATATGCTCCATCATGCCGCCTATGATTGTGGTCTCTCCATCGGAAACAGCATCCACATCAAGTTCAAATGCATCTTCCAGAAACTGGTCTATGAGTACTGGATGGTCAGGAGATGCTGACACTGCAAGGTCGAAGAACTCCTTTAGATCTTTTTGATCATAAACAATCTTCATTGCCCTGCCGCCAAGAACAAAGGATGGACGCACCATTACAGGATACCCTATATCCAGAGCAATTTTTTCAGCCGCAGGAAAACTTGTTGCAATACCATTTGCCGGCTGGGCAATATCAAGTTTTTTAAGCATTGCCTGGAACAGATCTCTGTCTTCTGCCATATCAATACTTGCCGGACTTGTTCCAATTATGGGAACATCAGCCTTTTCAAGTTCTGTTGCAAGATTTAAAGGAGTCTGACCGCCAAACTGAACTATCACTCCATGGGGTTTCTCTTTTTCAACAATATGAAGGACGTCCTCTTTTGTAAGGGGTTCAAAATAGAGTTTGTCAGAAGTATCATAATCTGTACTTACAGTCTCGGGGTTGGAGTTCACCATGATGCTCTCAACACCCTCTTCCCGCAGGGCAAAGGATGCATGGACACAGCAGTAGTCAAACTCTATTCCCTGGCCGATTCTATTGGGACCTCCACCAAGGATAATAACCTTTTGTTTATCTGAAACCCTTGACTCGCATTCTTTTTCATATGTGGAATAGTAGTATGGAGTAACAGCCTTAAACTCTGCAGCACAGGTGTCAACAAGCTTGTAAGTCGCTACAATCCCGAGTTTTTTTCTTTTCTTTTCAATTTTTTCTTCAGTCAGCCCTGTAAGATGAGCCAGTTGTATGTCCGAGAATCCCCATCTTTTTGCTTTTTTAAGCATTTCTTTGGAAAAATCTGAACCTGAAAAACGGATCTCTTTTTCAAATTCCACAATCTGCTTGATCTGCCATAAAAACCATGGATCAATGCCGGTGAGATCATTTATGATTTCAATGGACATGCCGTTTAAAATTGCATATCTTATATAAAAAATTCTCTGGGAATTGGGAGTAGTAAGTCTGTATTCAAGATCTGTTTTTGATATCTCGTTTTCAAGCAGATCTTTTCCATCACCACCCAGCCCAAACCTGTTGATCTCCAGGGAACGAAGTCCCTTTTGAAGAGCCTCTTTAAAGGTTCTTCCAATGGACATGGTTTCGCCAACTGATTTCATGGCTGTTGAAAGGATATCTTCTGTTTCAGGAAATTTTTCAAAGGTCCACCTTGGTATCTTAACAACACAATAATCAATGGAAGGCTCAAAACATGCCAGGGTCTCCCCTGTTATATCATTGGGAATCTCATCCAGTGTAAATCCCACAGCAAGCTTGGCTGCGATCTTTGCTATGGGAAAACCAGTGGCTTTTGATGCAAGCGCTGAACTTCTTGACACCCTGGGATTCATCTCAACAACAATCAGATCTCCGTTGTCAGGGTTAACTGCAAACTGAACATTGGAGCCTCCTGTATCAACCCCGATTTCATTCATGATGGCAATGGATGCATTGCGCATCTTCTGGTATTCTTTGTCCGAGAGCGTCTGGGCAGGTGCCACGGTTATACTGTCCCCGGTGTGAACACCCATGGCATCAATATTTTCTATGGAGCAGATAATAACCACATTTCCTGCACAATCACGCATCACCTCAAGTTCATACTCTTTCCAGCCAAGTACGGATTCCTCCAGCATAACCTGGGTAATAAAGCTGGCATCAAGACCGCTCTTGGCAAGAAGAGCAAGCTCATCAGGGTTATAGGCAACACCGCCGCCGGTGCCTCCCAGGGTAAAGCTTGGTCTTACTATAATTGGAAAACCAATCTCTTCTGCTACCTTTTCAACCTCATGCATGTTGCTGGCAAAACCGCTTCTTGGAATTCTCAGATTGATTTTGTTCATGGCATCCCGGAAAAGTTCTCTGTCCTCAGCCTTTTTAATGGCTTTTACCGAAGCACCTATCATTTCAACATTATATTTCTCAAGAATACCCATTTTTGCCACTTCAATGGCAGTGTTAAGACCGGTCTGACCTCCCAGGGTTGGAAGCAGGGCATCAGGCCTCTCTTTTTCAATGATTTTGGCAACAGTCTCAGGGGTAACAGGCTCTATATATGTTCTGTCAGCTGTGTCAGGATCAGTCATTATGGTGGCAGGATTGGAGTTAACAAGAACAACCTCATAACCCTCTTCCTTTAGAGCTTTACACGCCTGGGTCCCTGAATAATCAAATTCACAGGCCTGGGAAATAATAATGGGGCCTGCTCCAATAATCAAAATTTTCTTTATATCTGTACGTTTTGGCATTTTTATCTATCCATTATCCTGGCCATTATTTTGGCAAATGTTTATCCATCATCTCTGCAAATCTTGTAAAAAGATATGATGCATCATGGGGCCCTGGGGACGCCTCGGGATGGTATTGCACAGCAAAGGCCTTTATTGCATCATTTTTAAGACCTTCAAGGGATTCTTCATTAAGATTGATATGGGTCATCTCAATCCCTTTTTCTCCAAGGGTGTTAAGGTCAACGGCAAAGCCGTGGTTCTGGGATGTTATCTCAACCTTACCCGTTGCAAAATTCTTTACAGGCTGATTACCTCCCCTGTGTCCGAATTTTATCTTGTGTGTTTCAGCTCCCATGGCAAGCCCTAAAAGCTGCATTCCAAGGCAGATCCCAAAAACAGGACAAAATCCTGAAATATTTTTAATTGTATCAACGGCATAGGTAACGGGCTCTGGATCTCCAGGACCATTTGAAAGAAAAATGCCGTCGGGTTTAAGCCGTTTAATTGTGTCGGCATCTGTTGATGCAGGCAGCACAAGGACTTCACAGCCTGCCTCTTCAAGGCACCTTATAATATTATACTTAATACCATAATCAAGGGCTGCAACCGAATATTTTTCTTTTCTGTTTCTCCATATGGATGAATCAAGAACAGCATGTTTTGCAACATAAGAGGGTTTGTTCCTGCGCCAGAAATAAGGAAACTCTGTTGTAACCTCTTTTACAAGATCACACCCCTCCATTGGCTGAATTTTTTTTGCTTTTTCTGCAAGGGAGCCAGGATCAAGGTCAGACGTGGATATCACGGCTCTCATGGCACCTTTATCTCTGATATGCCTTGTCAACGCCCTGGTATCAAGGGCTTCAACGCCAAGGACACCTGCCTTTTTAAGATAATCTGCCAGGGTTCCGGTGGAGCGAAAATTACTTGGAAAATCCACATATTCCCGGACAATCAAAGCCCGGGCCTGGATTTTGTCAGACTCCTCATCCTCGGGACAGACACCATAATTTCCAATCAAAGGATAGGTCATTGTCACCATTTGACCATGGTAGGAAGGATCTGTGAGAATTTCCTGGTAGCCGGTCATGCTTGTATTAAAGACAACCTCACCTGCAGCCTCTCCTGGGCCGGTAAAACTGCGGCAGGGAAATGTTCTGCCATCCTCAAGAGCTAATAACGCTTTCATAAAAAATTGGCAAGGAAACCCCTGAGTCTTCAACTCAGGGGAGGAATTGCCGCCTCCTTTTGGTAATTATAGTTGTAGCCATCAATGCAATGTATCAATTGACTGTATTTCCAAGGTAGCATTTACAGCAGCAGCATCTTTTAGAGCTTTTTTTGCTTGAGCTTTAATAATGCACCCTGACCCCAACTCACCCAACGCAAAAACAAAATTATTTGGCCATTTCATTATACACTGCCGTTGAATAACGGTGATGCCCGCCTGTTGTAAATATTCGGCTTACAATGTAAAGGTTTATTTTAAAAATTAAAATTCCTCAAATGGAACTCAAGATACCAAATCACACCAATTTGGTCAAGTCACCTTTGACATTGACACTGTTGAACATTAAAAATCAACTATAACTATGAGCCTGACCATTCTATTTCTATTTCTATTTCTAATTCTATTTCTAATCCGATTTCTGTTACCAGACTGCCCGCCAAAAGAAAGAGACAGATTATACTGTTCAAAAAGAATCGGCTCCCGTCAATCACTGGCCTCAGTTATCCGCTATTGACAAATTGGTGGAGTTTGGTACTTTGATTTGAGTGTAACCAAAACAACGCAGAACCTCAGCTCATGATTATCAAAACGTAGGGGCAGCCCCCTGTGGTTGCCCTTCATCATTTGTTGTGTGCAGACTTAGACCACCAAGACTGCCCGTGGCAGTTACAGGGTATTGTAAGCATATGAGTTTAACAAAAATTTCAAGGGAACTTGAACAGGAATTAACAGAGAGAAAAGAGAGACT
>JAYEHB010000458.1:0-5126 GCA_034659375.1 Thermodesulfobacteriota bacterium | reverse complement strand
GATTTAAGGCCGGCTGCAATAATTAAAACACTTGATCTTTTGCGCCCCATTTACAGAAAGACTTCAGCCTACGGACATTTTGGCAGAAAAGATCCTGACTTTACATGGGAACATACTGACAAAGCAGATATAATCAAAGAAAAAGCAGCATTATAAAAAGGAATAAAAACAATGACATATACAAACTCAGATTCTATATTTATAGATCTTAACCTTAAACTTGAAAATAAGATCAAAGATATCTCCCTTGCCTCTGACGGGCATAAGGATATGCAGCTTTCAGAAAAAGAGATGCCGGGTCTTATGGCCATCCGTAAAAAATATAGAAAAGAGAAACCCCTCAAGGGTCTTAAGATCATGGGAAGCCTTCACATGACCATTCAGACTGCCATGCTCATAGATACTCTTTATGAACTTGGTGCCGATATCAGATGGGCAACCTGCAATATATTCTCCACCCAGGACCATGCTGCTGCTGCAATTGCAGAAAAAAAATCAGCTGCTCTATTTGCATGGAAAGGTGAAACTCTCCAGGAATTCTGGTGGTGTACTGAAATGGCACTTACATGGCCGGACGGAAGCGGTCCTGATCTTATTGTTGATGATGGCGGAGATGCAACTCTTTTTGTTCACCAGGGAGCAAAAGTTGAAAATGATCCTTCTCTGTTTGATAATGAAACTAACAGTGCTGATGAAAAGTTTCTCATGGAAAGACTTAAAAAGAGTTATGAGAATAATCCAACAAAATGGACTGATATTGCCAGAAAGATCAGAGGTGTCTCTGAAGAGACAACAACAGGTGTTCACAGACTTTACCAGCTTGCTGCAAAGAATGAACTTCTCTTTCCTGCCATAAATGTCAATGATTCTGTTACAAAATCAAAATTTGACAATCTCTACGGGTGCAGGGAATCCCTGGCAGACGGCATTAAAAGAGCAACAGATATTATGATTGCAGGCAAAGTTGTTGTTGTGATCGGATATGGTGATGTTGGAAAAGGATGTGCTGCCTCCATGAAGAGTTATGGTGCCAGGGTTATTATCACAGAAATTGACCCCATCTGTGCACTCCAGGCATCCATGGAAGGATTCCAGGTAATGACCATGGAGGAGGCGGCTTCGTTAGGTGATATTTTTGTAACTGCCTCGGGAAACTACCATGTCATCAAAGGTATCCACATGAAAGAGATGCGTGATGAGGCTATCATCTGCAACATAGGCCATTTTGATAATGAAATTGAGATGAGTTATCTTGACGACAATCCAAAATCCGTAAAAACTAATATTAAGCCCCAGGTTGATAAATGGACACTTGAGTCAGGAAGATCTCTTATTGTCCTTGCCGAAGGAAGACTTGTAAATCTTGGCTGTGCCACGGGTCATCCAAGCTTTGTAATGAGCAACAGCTTTTCCAACCAGACCCTGGCCCAGATCAAGCTTGCAAAAAAAGATCTTGATAAAAAGGTTTATACGCTTCCCAAGGAGCTTGATGAAGAGGTGGCAAGACACCACCTTGAAATACTTGGCGTAAAACTTACAAAAATGACCCGGGAACAGTCAGATTACATTGGTATACCTGTAGATGGACCATTTAAATCTGATATTTACAGGTACTGATTTTCATATAACCGGGATGGCCGGAGCATAGTTATTTGCTGCCGGCCACAATACAATAGGTCATAAAAAACCATTAAGTCCTAATTCAACATAATAAAATTAAGACTTAAATAGTGGGCATCCTTCATATCACCTCAAAAGTACTTTACACTCTTTTGGGAAAAATCCCTGTTAAATAGGGAGTAGCTCCAGAAAGTGTAAAGTACTTATGAAGGATGCCAAATAGTGTTTCTTTTTATTTTAAAACAGCTTCACTGATCTCTCCCGTTGCAAGAAATGGAGCAGAAGAGACAGAAGGCTTGACATTCATAAGAGAAACCAGTCTTTTAAGGGAACTTAGAATCATCATCTGCTCCCAGTCATCAAGTTTACCAAACTGATCTACAAAAAGCTCCTGCATCAATGGCGGAGCTTTGGCAAGAAGCTCTTCACAAGCTTTTGTCGGCTCTATCAAAACCCTTCTTCTATCTACTTCACTCCTGTTTCTAAAAATGAGTCCGTGCTTATAAAGTCTATCTAAAATACCAGTAACTGTTGCCTGACTGAGACTTACATTTTTTGCAATGGCACCAACTGTAAGTGATTTTCCCCTTGATACAGTCTGAAGTGTTACAAGCTGTGGAACTGTAAGACCAAACTTCCTGACAAGATCCCTTGAATGAAGATCTACGGACTGAATTATCTGACGTACTGAAACAAGTACCTCTTCGGTTACCGCTCTCGCTGCAATTGCTTTATCAATTGCATTAACACCTGTTTTCATTCATTTTTTTCCTTAAATTACAATGTCATGATCAACTCTCTTCTTAGAAGCTCCAGAGCTGTAACAGCAAATATCTTTTTATTCATGCCTCTTTCTATAAAAGGGAAATAATACTGCTTTCCTTTAGAAAACCCCGGCCCTGCAACACCAATACAGACTGTACCCACAGGTTTATCATCGCTTCCGCCTCCAGGCCCTGCAACACCGGATGTAGATATCCCATAGTCAGCTTTGGCTATTCTTCTTGCACCTTCCGCCATCTCCCTGGCAGTCTCTCTATGAACAGCCCCGTTCTTTATAATAGTATCCTGATTTACACCAAGAACCTCTATCTTTGCCCTGTTGGAATAGGTAACTGCCGATAAAAGAAAATAGTCTGAACTGCCGGGAACATCAGTGAGCATATTTGCAATAAGCCCTCCTGTACAACTTTCTGCCACAGCAATGGTTGCCTTGCTTAGACTCAGCAGTCTGCCAACCTCCTGCTCCATTAAAAGCCCCTGCAGAGAGACCACCCTCTTGTCAAGTCTTGAGAATATCCACTGCCCTGCCTGTTTCATGGCATTCTCAGCTTTTTCATCTGCCGTGTTCATGCCCTGACAGGAAAATTTCACCTCAATCAGGGGAAAAGCTGCCCTGAATCCAAGCCTGAACCCTGAAAATTTTTCATGAAATCCTCTGAGACGTGTACCCACTTCAGCTTCAGGCAGACCAAAAACTGTAAAGCTTTCAGAGAAGAGTTGATTTTGCACTCCAAACCTCTTCTCTATTTCAGGAACCACCCCTGTTTTAAACATTTTTTTCATCTCAAAAGGAACACCCGGCATAAAAAAGAAAAGAGCCTTACCAATCTCCATATGAAATCCTGGAGCTGTGCCGCAGCTATTCTCCATAGTTACTGATTTTAAAGGAAGATTGGCCTGTTTTCTGTTTATTTCAGGCATATGCCGGCTTTTTTGTTCAAAATATGCTTTTATGGACAAAAGTGCCTTTTGGTTTAAATCAAGCTTGTCCCCTGCTGCCAGGGCTGCAGCTTTGGCAGTCACATCATCAATTGTAGGACCAAGCCCGCCTGTGACCAGCACAATATCAGCCCTGTTTGATATCTCTTTAATGGCTGTTGCAATTCCCTCAGTTTCATCACCGGTACAAGTCTGCCTTGTTATCCTGATTCCGGTCTCCAGAAGTTTTACTGCAAGCCAGGAGGAGTTTGTGTCAGTTACTGATCCTGAAAGTATCTCATTCCCTGTTGATAAAATTTCTGCTTTCATACTATTTTATCCTTTCTCTTTTTGCAAGTGAGGGGTCAGACCTGCGTTATTGTCACCACCATTTTCACCATTTTCATATTTTTGTTGAATTATCATACAATACTATATAGAATATAAGTGTTTAGTTTTAACGTCGGTCATATATTCTGATTGCAGGAACAACGGATGGCTGAGATAAAACCAAGTCCGAAGATATACCACAACAAACAATAAAAGTCAATTATTACAGTCGTTTAAACGGACTTTCATATAACCGGCATGGCCGGAGCATGGTTATTCTCATCGGCCACAACAAACAATGAAAATCAATCATTACAGTCGTTTAGACGGACTTTCATATAAAAATGTAGATAAGATAATTTGACATTGATCATCGTTTCGGCTATATGTAAAAATTGAGGTGCCGCCCTCAAGCACCCCTCACTAATATTATAAGGAATAATTATAAATGTCAAAAAAAAAGAAGCAGAAAAAAAAGAATAAAAAACGGTTAAAAAAAGCACATTCTTTTCAGGTAGATGGGAAAAAAAATGTACAATTACAATTAGTTGAATACAGCATCACCTATGAACCTTTAAGTCAAAATGTAATACCTGTTGAAATAGAGGATCAGGTGGAAGAACTCTTTCATACCTGTCGAAAAAAGCCTGAACAAGTAATTCCACAGTTAAAAAAACTGATAGAACAATTTCCCAAAGTTTATCAATTATATAATTATCTTTATACCGCATACACCCTGTCAGGAAACATAAATAAAGCTGAGGCAATTTGCCTTATGAATTATAAAATAAACCCTGAGTATCTTTTTGCAAAATTAAATTATGCTGAAGTGTGCATGAGAAATGGGGAGTTTGAAAAAGTACCTGAAATCTTTAAGAACAAATTTGATTTAAAGGTATTGTATCCTGAAAGGGACCTGTTTCATATTACCGAGGTAACAAGCTTTTACAGTATTATTGCATTGTATTGCGTACATTCAGATATGACAGCTCAAGCCAGCAACTATTTAAAAATATTAAAGGAGATTGACCCTGGCAATAAATCAATCAGGATAATTAAACATCAGCTAATGCTTAAAAAGTTAAACATCAGCTAATGCTTAAAAAGATACTATCATTCAATAAAAAAGAACAAAAAACTAAGAATCTTGATCATCATTCCGGCACTTTGTTAATTTAGCATCAAACAACAATTCTCAAGAAGCTGATCAGATTAAGTCTCTGACTCTAAAAAACAAATTGGTCAAAAGACACATTGCAGAAACTATGACCAATGCCTGAAATTGTTATGCAGATCATTCCTGTCTTGAAAATACATTCACTGTCTGCTATTATTTTTAAATTGGCATTGTCAGAGCATGGTCATTTTCATCGGCCACAACAAACATAGAAAGCATTGTATTTTCAGGTTGTTGCAACTGCTTTCATCTAAAAAAACGATTAAATCAGGAATCACATAATGATTAAAGCAGGAAT